>NZ_CP174167.1:0-300000 GCF_045276925.1 Metamycoplasma sualvi | reverse complement strand
ATTAATAATCAACCATATAAAGTAGAAGTTGTTGGCGGACAATATGTAACAAAAGATGCTAATGGTGATGGAATTATTGATTCAGATACTTATGTTCAAATTACTGATTTAGAAAGAATTAATAATTTTAAATATGCTTTAAATGCTGAAGTGGCAACTTTAAGTAAAGATGCTGTTGGATTATTTAATTCAGAAAAATTTGCTCGTGATTATTATCAAACAATGAATAATTTGATTTTAAAAAATCCTCAAATGTTTTCTTTTTATAACAAAGTTCTTTCAGGTTCTATTAATTCTAATTCTAGCGTTCAAGATATTTATAAAGTTATAAGCAAAAGTAATTTACAAGGTTTAACTCAAAAATACAGAATTAATAATAATGGTATTGATCAAAGAGCAATAGATGCAAATTCTTTATTTACAATTGAACAAAAAAATGCAATATTGACATATCAAAATGAAATAGTTTCATTAATGACTCAATTAGGATTTGGAGTTAAAAAACAAGTCTATTCAGATGAAACATCAGATTATTATCCATCAACTCCTAATCAAGAGTTTGAAATTGTTTTCCAACCTCAAATAAATGATAAAAGAAATATTGTTTTAGGAACAGGATCAGCAGCACAAAAACCAATTTTTTCTTGAGGTGGAGCTTGAGGTCTAGGTCCATTTTATGGTTTAATTGTTTGACCTTTATCTTTTGTAATTAATGGTATGACTACAGGTTTAGGACCATTAAATGGTTGAGGTGGAGTTATTGCAATTGTTGTTGCAATTCTCTTAACAAGAATTATTGTTACATTATTTACTTATAAAACTTTATTCTCTTCACACAAACAACAACAATTGAATCCTAAAAAAGCTAAAATTGATGCTAAATATGCTCCATTTAAGGGTAATCGTGAAATGGAACAAAGAAAAAGACAAGAAATTGCTAAGTTATATAAATCTAATAATGTATCAATGGTTGATCCTTTAAAAGCTTTATGTATCTCAATGCCAATATTCTTTGCTGTTTGGCGGGTGGTTCAAGGAATACCAGATATTAAATCTACTACATGATTAGGAATTCAATTCTCCTTAACTTCATGAAAAGAATTGTTAAATGGTTCTTGGCAATATCTACCATTATTATTAATGGCTGCCGCAACACAAGCGCTTTCTCATTATTTACCAAGACTATTGAATCGGAAACGGATGAGTGAACGTTCCAATAAGGCTGAACAACAAGCTTTAAAACAAGCTAATAAAACACAAAATATTATTATGATAGTGTTTATAATAATTTCCATCTTGTTTGAGGCCGGGGTTCAGATATATTGAATTGTCGGTGGATTATGGCAAATTATGCAAGTATTAATAGTTCATCACATTGTTAAAGGTAAGTGGTACCGAACAAAAGGTTATAAATACTTATAATTGAAATTTAATATATTAAAGATCTAGATTTATATCTAGATTTTTTATTCATATTTTTATTGTGATATTAATACAAAGGAGATTAAAGTATGTAAACAGATTAAAAGATTTAAATATAATATGTTTTAATATTTTGCATTATTTTCAATTGCAGTAATTACTTATTGTTTGATTACTTCATGTTCTAATTCAAACAAAGAAACACAAAATGGAGACATTCCAACAAATGGATATATGTATGATACAACACATCAAATACCTTTTAATGAAGAAAGAGAAATCATGAGCTATGATGGTAATGCAACTATTTTAGAAATTCCTGAATATTTTGAAAGTTCTAAATATGGTAAATTACAAATTAAAAAAATAGGTGCTAATGCTTTTCATTCATTAGTAGAAATTGGAGATAGTGCTTTTTTATTCTCTAAATTAACTAAATTAACTCTTTCTAATTCATTCTCTCCAAATTATTTAATAAAATGTGGAATAAAAATCAATCTTTAATTTTAGTTATACATCTCTATAACTTGATAAATATAATTAAGTTCTATTTTTATATCAAATTAATGTTATTTTATATTTAAAAACTTAATCTATGTTAAATCAATTCATCAAATCTATCTTCACCTGTTTGAACTAGATCCAGACCAAAATTTCTAGCAATAATATTTCCTAAAGTTCCTAAACCTTGAAAATCATTTAATTTTTTAGGTTTTTTAAATGATTTTGAATATATTGTTGCCGGCAACATTTCTCTAGTATGATTATATGTTTTTAATGAAGGAGCTTTATCATAATTTGATGTTATTATCAAATAAATTACCTATTGATGACAATTGCTATTTAAACTTTTTAATTTATGTTTATTTAAATCGCTAAATTAAAAATAAATAAAGGAATATTTCAATAAAATTGAATAGATAATGTTGATATAAACTTTAAATATGTTGAACTATAGATATGATATTAGAAATTGAGAAAGTATTAATTGTTCATTACATTCTTAAAGACAAATGATATTGAACAGAGATTATAAAACAATCTAAAATTCAATACATTTAAAAACGAAATAATTTTTTAATTTTTATTTAATATTATTTTCTAAATGTTCTTTTATCTGTTTTTGTTTATGCTTAAAATTTCATCCATAAATTGCTTTATTATTATCAAAATTTTTATCTTTATTTTTGTAAATACAATGATTTAGATCAAATATAATTGGAATTATTGATTCAATATTATTCAAATCTTTATATTGTATAAAAATTAATCTTTCTTTTTTTGCTATTTTAACTTGATGGAATTTAATTTTTGAAATATTTTTATTTTCATAAAGTTGAACTAAATCTAAATATAATGAAGGATGACATTTTTTAATTATCTTAATTAAATCTTCTTTTTTATTATTTTCTATTGAATGATAATTTAGCGATTTTAAATTTGATTGCATATTTTTAAAGTTATCAATTTTATAAATAATAGAAAAAGTTTTTAATAAATTTTCTTGGCCAAATAATTTCTTGAAATATTCATCTATTTTATTTGTTGAAATTTTATTATGAAGATTTTTTGAATAATTAAATGAATGAAATTTTAATAAATTTAAATTAATTTTCATTTTTTATTCAAATTGAATAAATGTTTCATCTTCTTTTAAATATTCACGACAAATTTCATCTATACCCAAATTTCCTCTAGCATTAATTCATGATTTATTTCTATGACTTTCATTAATTAATCAACTAGCAGATTTGTTTTTATATTTATTAAATCATTTTCCATAAATTTTATCAATTTCCTTAATATCTTCATCATTTAAAATATAAGCTTCTTTTTCATCTTCTGATTGAAAATATGTTTGTAAATAATAGAAAGTTCTTTCATTTACAGGACCATAAATTCATGCTTGAAAATTATTTTCCTTATTAAAATAAGATTCGCTTTTTGTTTTACTATTTTCTTTCAACTCTTCAAATCTTAAAAAAAATAAAATTTTTTGAATTCTCAAAGGAGAATCTATTCCTTTTGATAATAAATATTTTGCTAAATTAACTATATTTTTTTCCATATTAATATCTTTTCCTAACCATTTATCTATTTATATATAGATTATACATTTTAATAAAATTGTTTTTCCTCTTTTTTAAAATTTAAAATTATTTAATTGATATTCTTCTTTGATGCTTGATTAAATTATTTTCAAACTCAGCAGTTTTTAATTCTATTGGAAAAATTTTTTTAATTAAATTTTCTGTTATATATTTATATGAATATTTTGAAGAAGATAGAAATTGCATATTCTCATAATCAAAAAATATCATTCCTTTTTCAAATTCTTTATCATGATTTGGACATAACAAAAATCCATTATCACCTGATATGATTTTCTCTATTGCTTTTTCTTTGTCTATTTCTTTGTTTAGATATTCTCTTTTAATATCTGTGACTCTATGAATATGAGAAGATATTAAGTTCTCAGATATATTATAATTACAAGCGAAACATTCATCAATGTTTATAAATTCATTATATTTTAATATAATTTTTTTATAAAATAATTGTTGATTTCTTTTTATAATGTCATCATTTTTAGAATTAATTAAATCATTAAAATTTATATTAATATCATTGTATAGTTGTTTATCATTTAAAATAATTATTTTATTTTTTTGAAAGTAATTTTTAATATTGCTATTGTTATTTAATTTTTCAATACCATTTAATGGAATAAAATAAATTCTTTTTTCTTTATTCATTTTCTTTGCAGCAATACATTCAATAAAAGTTCTTTTAAGATTGGCTCCATCACATTTCCCATAAATATAAATATCAGAATTCAATAATTTTATATAAGTGCTTTTATTTCCTTTATTTACATTTCTTATTTTATTTTTTAATTCAAGAAAATTTTTGATTGAAAAAAACTGTTCAATTTTTCCAAATTTATTGCTTATTTTAACATTCAATGTTGATAAAATCTTTAAATCAAATTTAATAGAATCTGAAAGAATTGCTTCTATATTTTTATCAAGATCAAATGGATTAACAGTTAAATATATTTTTAAATTTTTATTATTTGCATAAAAAAAACAGGAAGAAAAGTTTTGGGCAATAAAAGTGTTTCTAGATTTGGTTTTATTATTTGAATTTAATTTGCTTGCAAAATAAATTAAATGATCATCTATTACTAACCCTTGAAATCTATCCTCGATTTTTTTAAAACACAATTCATTGTTTATATTTATGAATTTTTCATATATTAAAATTTTTTGAATTTCACTAAATATTCTATCTTCAGAGACATTAATTAAATTAATCATATTATTAATAAAATTTTTAGAAACAAATATTGTTTTCATTTAGCAATATTCCTTATTATCATTTTTATAATTAACACCATCTCATACATTTATATCTTTTTTAAATAAGTCATTACATACTCACATAGATGCAAATGAAGGTCTATTTAATTTTAAAATATCATAGTTTTTAACATCTTTTGTAAAACACATTCTCCTTTTTAAATGTACATATTGAGGTCTTTTAAATTTTTGTAATTGATCACAAAATTTTTCGCTATTTAGACACTGAATTCCAAAAATTAATGCAAAAGGCTTGTTAAATTCAAATAATCTTTCCAATAATTTGTGTTTAAATCTAAATGGAGGATTAGAAACTATAATATCCCATTTTTTTGGTTCATATTTATAAAAATCTTTTCCTTCTCAAATATGTGAATAAACAACTTTGTATCCATGTAATTTAAACATTTTTACAAAATTGCTATCTTTTGTATCAAAAGGGCATCAAATTATTTTATTTTTATTTATTTTGGCTTGAATTATAAAATATTCTACATCTTCTTTTGTTGTGTATCATTCATCATCATTTTTATAATTAAAAGCATATTTAATTTTGGTTGAGTTTTTATAATTGTTATTATTAGAAATTAAAGAGAATTATTATTCTTTTATATAAATAAAAGAATAGTAATAATAAGTAATTAATAACTTCAAAATATTGATTTATTAAATAAATAAAATACATTTTTATATCACTAAACTATAATTTTGAATATAATATTTTATTATCTAAAAAATAATACAATGTATAAAAGGAAAAATATGAATAGTTCTAATAATAACAATTAAAAGAAATTTTATTATAATTATTTAAATCAATTCATCAAATCTATCTTCGCCTGTTTGAACTAGATCCAGACCAAAATTTCTGGCAATAATATTCCCTAAAGTTCCTAAACCTTGAAAATCATTCAATTTTTTAGGTTTCTTAAATGATTTTGAATAGATTGTTGCGGGCAACATTTCTCTAGTATGATTATACCCTTTGAATGAAGGATCGTTTCCATGATCTGATGTTATTATTAATAAATCATCTTCTTTTAAAGCGTTGATTAATTTTGCTAATTTTATATCAAATAAATTAATATTTTCAGCATATCCTTCTACATCACGACGATGACCATAATGAGAATCAAATTGTACTAAATTCACAAAAATAAATTCATTTGTAGTATTTTCTAAAGCTAAATCAATAGTTATATCCATTCCATTAGCATCACCTTCAGATGGATAATGTTGACTTATTCCTTGTCCTGAGAAAATGTCATTTATTTTACCAACAGCAATTACTTTAATTCCTTTTTTCTGCAATTTATCTAATATAGTATCTTCTTCTGGTTTAACAGAATAATCATGACGATTAAAAGTTCTAGTATACTTACCATCTTCTCCAACATATGGTCTTGCAATTATTCTTCCTACATTTCATTCAGGTTTAGAAGAACAAATTTTTCTAGCTTCTTGAGCATAACGATAAAGATTATCTAATCCCATGTGTTTTTCATGTCCGCAAATTTGTAAAACACTATCTCCAGAAGTATAAACAATAATTTTATTTTCATTAATTTCTTGATCTGCCAACTTATTGATAATATCTGTTCCACTAGCTGAACAATTACCAATAATTTTTCTACCATCAAATTTCTGTTCTAGTAATTGAATTAATTCAGGCGGAAATCCTGTATCAGTAAAAGTTGGAAATGGATGTTCAGTATAAATACCCATCATTTCTCAATGACCTGTTAAAGTATCTTTTCCATTTGATAATTCTTGAACTCTTGCAGTATAAGCAATTTGATTTTTAATCTTACCAGGATTTTTAATATTAGCAATAGAAGTTATTCCCATTTTCTTTCATGTAGGTATATCTAAAAGACCTGTTTCAGAAACATGAAACAATGTGTTTGCCCCTTCATCACCAAATGATTTTTGTTTTTTATCAGGACCAATTCCTAAAGAATCAGTCACAATCATAAATATTCTTTTAAATTTATAATCCATAAATGTTATTTTTAAATTCAAAATAAATTATATAATAGATACATTATTTTCTTTTAATAAATCTAATAAAATGTAAAAATTTTTTAAATTATTTAAAAATAAATATAAATTGAAAATATCTTGAAATCATTAATTACAAATAATAATCAATTGTTTTAAGACTCTATAGAATAAATTAAATTAGATGTTTGAGGAACTTTTTTATTATCCATTTTCTTATTTATTTTTTCTGTAACAATTTTTAAATTTAATAAATATTTAATAACTAGTTTTATATAAAAATTATTTTTGTAAAAAATTAATTGTTAGTATTAGTATTAGAGCTACTTTGTGTTTCTGTATAAGCTACTCATTTAGTTCTTTCTTTTGTTGTAGAATCTAAATCTATAAAATAAATATTAGCAACAGCTATTTTTGATGGGTTCATTCTTTTAAACACAATATTTCCTTTTTTATACTCTTGAGCATCCACTCAATAATCTATTCCAAATAAATATTCTCATGAACCTTCTGATAATAATATATTTGCAATAGATTTATTATTACTATAATCATAAGATTTTAAATCATAAGCCACAAATAAACACTCATCATCTGATGATAAAAAATCAACTGATTGAGTTGTATTTAAACTTTCTTGATAATCTTTAAATGAATCTAGCATAGAACCAAATATTAATTGATCTCCAGTTTTTCCTAAAGAATCACCCAATTGTTTAGCAGCATCAAAAGCTACAGTAGAAGAATTTCTTCATAAATTTTCGCCAAAAACAATTTCTAGACTTGAAGTGTTAGAATTAGTTACTTCATTTTTGTAACCTATCAATCTAACAGAAGCTGAAGAAGGTTGCAATTCAGCAACTTTAATCATTGGCAATATTAAACCTTGTGCTTTTCCAGTTGTTATTTCTATTTTGATATTTTCAAAACGGTAATTTAAACTATAAGAAACTTGCATAACATTTTGATAATTAGTTTGATAAAAATTAATGATATAGTTAAATGAAAAAGTAGAATTTACTCTATCATAAGAGAAATCTTGAATATCAAATAAAAATGATTGAACATCTTTTTCAGCTGTACTATCTGGACTAGTAGATGAAATAGAGCAAAGTGCTCCTTTAGCTGCATTTAGAAAAAGCATTTGTCTAATTTCCTCATCAGTTTGACTGTTAATAGTATCTTGTGCTCATTTTAAAACTTCTGCTTCTGTCTTAGATTCAGTTGTTGAAGTTTTAATATTTGAAAAAGATTTATGTAATTTGTTTTCTGTATAATAACTTGTAACATCAAATATTGAAATATATTTTGAAGTAGCATATGGAGACATACCTAATTCTACATTAGAACTTGTTATAGAACTATTTTTGCTAACTTCACAACTTACTGCAGATATTGCAACAACAGGTATAGTTAATAAAGAAGATAAAGCAAATATTTTTTCATATTTAAAATTAAAATAAACCTTTCATTTTTAATATATTTTTAAAGTTTTAAAAAATTATTTTGATTTTTTTATTTCTTTTAATTCTTTTTTTAATCTTTTTTCTTGTCTTTTCTTAGCATCTATTCTTTTTTGTTTTTTACTATTTATTCTTGACATATGATCACCTTAAAAATCTTTAATATTTTTAATATTAAATATATCATAAAAAGAGTGTAAATTTTATTAAATCGTCCTATAATTTGCTATTTTTATCTAAATTATTCCTTTGTTAAGTTATATTCAATAAAATAACTAGCATTTCTTTTATTTCTTCATATATTTTTTAATTTGTATATTTCTTTGTACTGATGCAAAATTTTGGAAATAAAATTGGAGAGTAAAGGTCTCATTAATAAATATCTTTTGTTGCTTGATCAAATTTTAAAAGCAGTTGTAGCATTATTAAAGTCTTATTCAAGGATTTTAATTTGATTGAATAAGATTATTATTAAGATTTCTTGATCTTAATTCTAGATTCATCTTCAATAATATCTAAAACTAATTGTGAAAATTCTTCTTGTTTTTCCTTGGTTGTTCTATTAATTTTATTTTGAAAAGATTCATTAATTTCTTTAAGAATATAGCCTTTAATACCAATAATTAATTCAATAATTTGAATTGCTTCATTTAATCTAATATCACTTATAAATTCTTCTTGAATTTCAAAATAAGATGATAAATTATTTATTATCTCTTTTTGGTTTTCTTGATCTAAATAATATTTAAATTTTATTAAACAACCATTGTGCATTAAAATATTTCTTAAATCTGATAATATTTGAATTAATGTTTTAAATGATTCACTTTTTAATTTATGATGTTTGTTTGCCGGTTTAAAATTATTACAAAATTCCTTAATCACATCATTTTGTAATGATAAAGATAAATAAGAAAAAATTCTAATTAGTTGGGAAAAAGTTAAAATTTGAAATAAAGAAAAAATATCTAAATATTCTCAATCTTGTTTAGTTTTTATCGAGCGATTTCTTGCTTGACTATCAATTAAAGATTTAAGTTTACCATTTTTAATTAAATCTTTAATTTCTTGTTCTTCTGATTCTTTATTTTTTCTAATAACATCTCTTGAATCAAAATTTTTGTTATTAAAATTTTTAAATAAATCATCATATAAATTAGAAATATTATCTTTATTTTGCTTTTTGTTATTTGAAATATTTTGATCTAAATTAGGAAATATATTCTCAAAATCTTCTAAACTTAATGCAGCTAAATAAGGACATTTGGCTTTTTTATTTATTTCCCTTGCTATTACTTTTAAAATAGATGAGTTTAATAAAAATTCCACACTTCTAAAATATTTAAATATAACTATACTATTATTACGATCAATATCAAATAAATATCTTAAATTATTTGAAGTAAATTCTTTTTTAAAAATCTTGTAATTATTATCTTGATACATAAGTGGATTAGAATATTGTTTTACAAAAGCAAAATAACCATAATGTTTTAAATAATCTTTAAAAATCTCTTTTGCTTCTGCATTTACAAAAACTAATTTTTTATTATTTTCTAAATCATTAATTAATTCATCATTATTTTTGTATTGTCTTATAGATTGAATCATAATAGGAATTATATTATTTTTAGCATTCTTTATTTACAATTTATATTTAATAAAAAATATTTTGAAAAACATAACATTATCTATTAATGTTGTTTCTTTAAATGAATTTATATCTAAAGTTTCTTTTGAATCAGCTTGTAATTGTAAATATGCTGTTAAAACAAAATCATCTTCATTGCTGAATTTATAAATGATCTAAAAGATATAATCGAAGAATCTTGAGTAATCACAGCTAATTTAATTAAATCAAAATCAACTTCATCTAATGCTTTGGCTTTAAATGCATCTAAATCAAAAAAGACTTGTACCTGTTTCATGTGATCAAAAATCATTAGTAATAAAAAAACAATTCTTAATAAATTGTTTACTTCTATTTATTTAGAAAATATAATTCTCTCAAAACTGAATAGTAATTAATCAAATTTAACTTCTTTGAAATTTTTAAACCGATCGATTTATTAGTAATGGTCAGCTGAATGTATCACTACACTTACACTTCCATCCTATCAACCTCGTAGTCTACAAGGAATCTCAAGGGAATACTCATCTCTGAGGAGGCTTCCCGCTTAGATGCTTTCAGCGGTTATCCTTTCCGTACTTAGCTACCCAGCTATGCTTCTGGCGAAACAACTGGAGCACCAGTGGTACGTCCACTCCGGTCCTCTCGTACTAAGAGCAGCTCTCATCAATATTCCAACGCCCACATCAGATAGGGACCGAACTGTCTCACGACGTTCTGAACCCAGCTCGCGTACCGCTTTAATTGGCGAACAGCCAAACCCTTGGAACCGACTTCAGCTCCAGGATGCGATGAGCCGACATCGAGGTAGCAAACCTTCCCGTCGATGTGATCTCTTGGGGAAGATAACTCTGTTATCCCCAGGGTAACTTTTATCCGTTGAGCGACAACCATTCCACAATGAATTGCCGGATCACTAAGTCCTGCTTTCGCACCTGCTCGACATGTACGTCTCACAGTCAACCACACTTATACCTTTACGCTCTACATATGGTTTCTGACCATATTGAGTGTAGCTTTGAACGCCTCCGTTACTCTTTAGGAGGCGACCGCCCCAGTCAAACTACCCATCACGCACTGTCCTCCTACCAGATATATGGCAGTAAGTTAGAAAATCATTGTAACAAGGGTGGTATTTCAAGGTTGATTCCTTGAAGACTGGCGTCTCCAGATCAATATCTCCCACCTATCCTACACATGTTAAAACAATTTTCAATACGAAACTATAGTAAAGCTCCATGGGGTCTTTTCGTCTTGATGCGGGTACCCAGCGCTTTCCCTGGGACCATAATTTCACCGAGTCTAGTGTTGAGACAGTAGAGAGATTATTACGCCTTTCGTGCAGGTCGGTAATTAGCCGACAAGGAATTTCGCTACCTTAGGACCGTTATAGTTACGGCCGCCGTTCACCCGGGCTTCATATCAAAGCTTCGCAATGCTAACAAATCAACTTAACCTTCGGGCACTGGGCAGGCGTCACCACCTATACATCGTCTTGCGACTTAGCAGATAGCTGTGTTTTTGATAAACAGTTACCCCCCTCAATTCGCTGCGGCTTACATAGTAAGCATCCCTTCTTCCTAAGTTACGGGATCATTTTGCAGAGTTCCTTAACACTAGTTTTCTCGCTCGCCTTAGAATACTCATCTTGGGGACGTGTGTCCGTTCTCGGTACGGGTTCCCTTAAATTAACACTAGAAGCTTTTCTTGGAAGATTAACTCATGTAATTCATTACTTGCCGAAACTTTCACTATGCATCATAACTTGTGTTAACATCGTGCGGATTTGCCTACACAATCACTTTGTTATTTACACCACAATCCAGTAAGTGGTCTACACTATCACTCTTCGTCACTCCATCATTTTAAAGGTTTAGTACAGGAATATTAACCTGTTTTCCATCGATTACGCTTTTCAGCCTCACCTTAGGCCCCGACTAACCCTGGGTGGACGAACCTTGCCCAGGAAACCTTCCCCAATAGGCGTCAAGGATTCTCACCTTGAATCGTTACTCATACCGGCATTCTCACTTCTAAGTACTCCATCAGTCCTCACGGTCTAACTTCATCGCGCTTAGAACGCTCCTCTAACGTACTTGCGTACCCGTAGCTTCGGTACTATGTTTAGTCCCGTTATATTATTGGCGCAAGATCTCTTGACTAGTGAGCTATTACGCACTCTTTAAAAGATGGCTGCTTCTAAGCCAACTTCCTAGTTGTTTATGAAATCTCACAACCTTTCTCACTTAACATAGTTTTGGGACCTTAGCTGACGATCTGGGTTGTTTCCCTCGCGAACATGGAACTTATCTCCCACATTCCGACTGCATAAATATACACTATGGTATTCGGAGTTTGATTGTAGTCAGTACAGCTAGGCGCTGCCATTCCACATTCAGTGCTCTACCCCCATAACTTAAATTTACACGCTAGCCCTAAAGCTATTTCGAGGAGAACCAGCTATCTCCAGGTTCGATTGGAATTTCACCGCTATCCACAAATCATCCGGGCACTTTTTAGCGTACTACGGTTCGGCCCTCCACTTAGTTTTACCTAAGCTTCAACCTGTTCATGGATAGATCACCTGGTTTCGGGTGTATGTCAACATACTAAGCGCCCTATTAAGACTCGATTTCTCTTCGGCTCCGCTTTTTTCCACTTAACCTTGCATGTTAACATAACTCGCCGGTCCATACTGCAAGATGTGCGCTATCACTCATTAACGAGCTCTAACTACTTGTAAGCAAATGGTTTCAGAATCTATTTCACTCCCCTCCCGGGGTTCTTTTCACCTTTCCCTCACGGTACTTGTTCACTATCGGTGTATGGATAGTATTTAGCCTTACCGGGTGGTCCCGGCAGATTCAGACAGGGTTTCACGTGCCCCGCCCTACTCAGGATACATTCAAGAGATTATTGCATTTCAAATACAGGACTTTCACCTTCTATGGTCAAGCTTCCCAACTTGTTCTTCTATACAATAATTTTGTAACTCTATGTAGAATGTCCTACAACCCCAGTAAACTGGTTTGGGCTCTTCCGCTTTCGCTCGCCACTACTAACAGAATCATTATTTATTTTCTCTTCCTGATGTTACTAAGATGTTTCAGTTCACATCGTGTCTCCCTATAAAGCTATGAATTCACTTTATAGTAACTGGTTATTACTCCAGTTGGGTTCCCCCATTCGGAAATCTCCGCTTCATAGTTTATGTCCAACTCAGCGAAGCTTATCGCAGGTTATCACGTCCTTCATCGACTTCCATACCCAAGGCATCCACCAAAAGCTCTTTATTATTTAAAAATTTACTTGCCTATTGTGTTTATTAATAAGATTGGTATCTAATTTGATTGATCAAAAAATAAAATCTATTTTTTGGACTCGGCAACAATTATCATCAATTTTAATTTATTTTAAAATGACTCATGTTGCGTTGTTTATTTTACTATTCAGTTTTCAAAGAACTATATTTTTGAGAGTAGAACTCTCAAAACTGGTTACAAGATTGTAATTTCTTACATAAAGACCATATATTTTAAAAATATAAAAATATAAATATCCAAAATGGATTAAAAAATTAATTAATTAATTCATTACTGTAAAAACAATAATGCCTTTGTACTCCGTAGAAAGGAGGTGATCCATCCCCACGTTCTCGTAGGGATACCTTGTTACGACTTCACCCCAATCATCGATCCTACCTTAGACAACCGTCTCCGAGGTTAACTAGCCGTCTTTGGGTATTATCAACTCTCATGGTGTGACGGGCGGTGTGTACAAGACCCGAGAACGTATTCACCGTAGCGTAGCTGATCTACGATTACTAGCGATTCCGACTTCATGAAGTCGAGTTGCAGACTTCAATCCGAACTGAGATTGGTTTTTTGAGATTTGCTCCATGTCACCATATTGCTTCTCTTTGTACCAACCATTGTAGCACGTGTGTTGCCCCACTCGTAAGAGGCATGATGGTTTGACGTCGTCCTCACCTTCCTCCTGGTTACCCAGGCAGTTTCTCTAGAGTCCTCAACTAAATGTTAGTAACTAAAGACAAGGGTTGCGCTCGTTGCTGGACTTAACCAAACACCTCACGGCACGAGCTGACGACAACCATGCACCATCTGTCATTCTGTTAACCTCCACTATATCTCTATAGCTTTGCAGAAGATGTCAAGAGTGGGTAAGGTTCTACGCGTAACATCAAATTAAACCACATGCTCCACCGCTTGTGCGGGTCCCCGTCAATTCCTTTAAGTTTCACTCTTGCGAGCATACTACTCAGGCGGATCATTTAATGCGTTAGCTGCGTCACTAAGTTCCCTAGCGACTAATGATCATCGTTTACGGCGTGGACTACCAGGGTATCTAATCCTGTTTGCTCCCCACGCTTTCGTTCTTGAGCGTCAGTGTATATCCAGTAAACTGCCTTCGCCGTTGGTGTTCTTCCTAATATCTACGCATTCCACCGCTTCACTAAGAATTCCGTTTACCTCTATATAACTCTAGTTAACCAGTATCCAGAGCGGACTGAGGTTGAGCCTCAGGCTTTAACTCTAGACTTGATAAACCGCCTACAAACTCTTTACGCCCAATAATTCCGGATAACGCTTGTGACCTATGTATTACCGCGGCTGCTGGCACATAGTTAGCCGTCACTTTCTAATAAGGTACCGTCAAGATTTAATCATTTCCTATTAAATTTTTTCTTCCCTTACAACAGCAGTTTACAATCCGAAGACCTTCATCCTGCACGCTGTGTCGCTCCGTCAAGCTTTCGCTCATTGCGGAAAATTCCCTACTGCTGCCTCCCGTAGGAGTCTGGGCCGTATCTCAGTCCCAGTGTGGCCGATCAACTTCTCAGTCCGGCTACATATCATTGCCTTGGTAGGCCATTACCCTACCAACTAGCTAATATGCCGCACCCCCATCTTTTAGTGAGGCAAACGCCCCTTTTATAAAAAAATCATGCGATCTCAATACGTATTCGGTATTAGCTATTGTTTCCAACAGTTATCCCAATCTAAAAGGTAGGTTAGGTACGTGTTACTCACCCATTCGCTGCTAGGCCATAAAGACCTCGCTCAACATGCATGTATTAGGCACACAGCAAGCGTTCATCCTGAGCCAGGATCAAACTCTCGAAAAAAATTGACATATATGGTTTCTCTTATAACCAGTTTTCAAAGAACTACTACCTAACCATTAGAAAACACATTCAATAAAATGGTTTTTTATTAACTTTTATTAGTATTAATAAAATGAGTTAGGTTCCCCTATTTTATACTAAAAAAAATATTTTTTTAAAAAAAAATAAAAATTTTTTTAAATTATTTATTTATTAGTGTTTTTTCTAGAAATTATTAGTGTTTTTTCTAGAAATTTAAGGGTTTTATAGTAGGTTTTTCTTTTTTACTTAATGTTAAAATAACAGCATTAAGCTTTGATTTATTTGTTGAAGGTTTAAATGGATTTTTGCTATTAAATCTCATTTTTTCATAAACTTCTTCAAAATTTGCTCCAATTGCCGAATTTTCAGGCCCAGTCATACCTACATCTGAAATAAATAATAGATCATTAGGTAATTTTTGGGCATCATTAGTTTGAACATGAGTGTGAGTTCCAAGTACAGCAGACACTTTTTTAGGGTGATATTGATCTAAATATAAAGCAAAAACATTTTTTTCACTAGTTGTTTCAGCATGAAAATCAATAATATGATAGTCTGAATCATCATTTTTGATAATTTCATCAATTGCATCGAAAAAATTATTAGCTTTTGATTGTTTTCAAGGATTATTAAGTTCATTAAATGTAATTCCTAGCAAAGAAGTAACTCTTAGTTTTAAATTATTTTTTAAATAAAAAACATTTGTACCAACTCCTGGATACTCATCATTAACATTATAAGGTCTTAAAATATCACCATTATCAATAATTGTTGTAACAGAATTTTTAGCAAAAGCATGGTTTCCTAATGTAAAAGCATTAATTCCTAATGCTTTTAAGTGTAAATAATCTTTTGGTTCTAATCCTTTTCTCCCTGAAACATTTTCAGATTGAGCAATTACAAAGTCAATTTTTTCTTGTTCAATGAATTTTGGCAATACTTCTTCAATTTTTTGAATTCCTGATTGACCGAAAATATCACCAATAAACAATATTTTCAATTCTGTTAAATCTTTATTCATAAATTTAATTATAAATAAAGACTATTTTTATTATTTAATTATTTTTATTTAAGATGTTTTGAACTTTATTGAATATAGCTTCATATAGTTCTTTAGAAGATTCTAAAATTAGTTTCAAATTATTCTTACCTTGAGCAATATTTTGACCCTCGTAAGCATATCAAGAACCCCTTTTTTCAATAATTTTGTTTTCTTCAGCTAATTCAATAATTTCTGAAATTTTTGAAATTCCTTTTGCAAAAATAATCTCTGTAGTAGCAGATTTAAATGGGGCTGCTAATTTATTTTTAACGACTTTTAATTTAATAACATTTCCCACAATATCATCTCCAGATCCAATTGAAGATACTTTTCTTACATCAATTCTAATTGAAGCATAGAATTTTAAAGCTCTTCCGCCAGAAGTAGTTTCAGGTGAACCAAAAATGATGCCAACTTTTTCTCTTACTTGATTAATAAAAATAATTGTTGTTTTATTTTTATTTAAACTACCTGTGATTTTTCTTAATGCTTTTGACATTAATCTAGCTTGAGCACCAATGGTTTGATCTTTCATTTCTCCTTGTAATTCAACTTCAGGCACTAAAGCAGCTACAGAATCTACTACAATTAAATCTATTTTTCCAGTTTTTACTAATAAATCTACTATTTCTAACGCTTGTTCACCACTATCTGGTTGAGAAAGAATTAAATTGTCAATATTAACACCTAAGTTTTTTGCATAGTTAGGATCTATAGAATGTTCTGCATCAATAAAAGCTGCAATTCCTCCTTCTTTTTGAATTTCAGCAATTGCATGCAAAGCAATTGTTGTTTTTCCAGAAGATTCTGGACCAAAAATTTCAATTACTCTTCCACGAGGTAATCCGTTAATACCTAAAATATGATCTAAAGCAATAGAACCTGAAGAAAAAGTAGAAACTTCTATTTTTTCATTATCTCCTAAAAGCATAATAGCTTCTTTACCAAATCTTTTTTCAATAATTTGAAATGTTGATTTTATTTCAATATTTTTTTTGATGTCATTACTCATTGTTAAAATTATCCTTTTTTGTATTTTAATTATTGTTAAATTCCATTTAAATTATTAATATAAAGTTAATATCTAAATAGATAAAAGTATAAAATCACAGTTGAGTTTCATTAATTATATCATAAAAAGATAAAAAAAATAAGCATTTAGCTTATCTTCAGATTTTATTGAATGATTTTAAATACAATCTTTAAATTTAAACATAATAAATAGAATAGAAATTATTTATTATTAGGAAATAAAAAAGATTAAACAAAAAAAAGAAAATACAAACGATAAAGACAATATAAAACAACAAAACAAATAAAGCAATCAAAAAAAGTATTAAATTATTAAAATTATTAAATTCTTAAGATTGTATTTAAAATAAATTGTTTAATATTCAATAAAAAATTGAAAAACAATTTTCATTGGAAAGTTAATTTATTACTTTCCTATAAGTATTCTACTATATATTTTATTATTTTAATAATAATTTTTATTTAGTAGCTAAACTTTTTTGTACTTGATCTACAATTTTTTGAAATACATCAGGATTTTGAATAGCTAATTCTGAAAGCATTTTTCTATTAATTTCAATATTTGCTTTCTTTAAACCATTAATAAATCTTGAATATGTTAAACCATTATTTCTAACAGCTGCATTAATTCTAGCAATTCATAATTTTCTAAAATTTCTTTTAACTTGCTTTCTATCTCTAAAAGCATATGTTCAAGATTTTACAACTTGTTGTTTAGCAACTTTAAAACCAATTGATTTGTGACCTCAATATCCTTTAGCTAATTTTAATCATTTTTTTCTTCTACGATGAGTTACAATTCCACCTTTTACCCTCATATAAACACCCCTTTAATTAAAACATTCCTTTAAATCTTTTTAAATCAGATGGATGCATTAATTCTGATTTTCTTGATTGTCTTTTTTGTTTTGTAGTTTTATTTTGAGCTAAATGTGAACGAAAAGCTTGAGATCTTTTTACTTTACCAGTTCCAGTTACTTTAATTCTTTTTACTAAAGCACTTTTTGTTTTCATTTTTGGCATAAACTATTTCTCCTCTTGTTGATTTTGATTTTTTTCTTTATTATTTTTGTTATACTGAATCATTTTTTTCTTATCTTGTTGTAAAAACATATCTAAAAATTTACCATTTAAAATTGGCTCTTTAGCAATGAAAGCAATATCTTCAACTTCATGATAAAACTTCATTAATGTTTCATGTCCAAATTCAGGTCTTTGAATTTCTCTTCCTTTGAACTTTAAAGATACTTTTACAATATCCCCATCTAAAATAAATTCACGAGCTTTTTTGGCTTTAGTTTTTATGTCATTATCTCCAATAAAAGCTGTTAATCTAATTTGATGTGTTTCAATTCTTGATTGCTTTGATTTTTCTTCTTTTTTTCTTTTGCTTCTTAAATATTTAAATTTACCATAATCTAAAATCTTAGCAATTGGTTTAGGATCAACTGAAATTAAAACTAAATCCATTTTCATTTCAGCTGATTTTTGTAAAGCTTCACTTCTAGTTAAAACACCTATTTGCTCTCCCTCTGGTCCAATAACAAATAATTTAGGATGAGGAATATTTTCATTAACAAGATGTTCACTAGCTGGTTTTTTACGCTTATTAATATTAGAGTTGTTTTGTTGAATAATATACTCCTTGATAACAAAATTATAAAAAATGAAAGTAAATATTTTTTGTTGTAGCTAAACCCAAAGTAATAACAATCAGGTGAGAAAAAATTCTACTTTCTGCAACATTTAAATTGCTCTTTCATTTTAACATAAAAAATTAATTATTTTTTTAAATTCTTCTAGAACTTTGTTAAATACAACATCAGGATCTTTAGTAGCATCGATTACAATATATCTTTTTTGATATTTTTGAGCTAAATAATCATATGCTTCAATAGTGTTTTTAAAAAATATTTCGTTTTCTTGATCTAAACGATCTAAATTTTTGTTATTTTTTTTCATTCTTTTTTGAGCTGTTTCAAAATCGATTGCAAAATAGAAAGTAAAGTCCGGCATAAAATTATCAAGAATTTTTAAATTTAATTGCTCTACAAAATCAATGCCCAATTTTCTACCACCACCTTGATAAGCAAATGAAGAATCAAAAAAACGGTCAGACAAAACAATTTTGCAATTTTTTATAGCTGGTTTAATTAATTGATCAACATGCATTTTCCGAGAAGCTAAATATAGAAGCATTTCAGTCATACTATCAATATGATTTTCTTTATTTAAAAGAAGTTTTCTAATTTCTTCACATTCTTTTAAGTTATATCCACCAGGTTCTCTAGTAAAGACAAATTTTTCCCAATCTAGATTATTTTTAATAAAATGTTTTAATTTTTCAATACAGGTTGATTTACCACTACCATCTATTCCTTCAAATGTAATAAACATTATTTAATATCCTTTCTATTTTTTATAGCATAAGACATTGTTAATTGATCAATATAATCAATTGAAGCACCAAAAGGAATACCAATTGATAATTGGCTCACTTTAATATGAGGAACATTTTTGTTAATTTCATTTAAAAGGTAATTAGTTGTTAATATTCCTTGTTGATTAGGACTAATGCCAATAATTATTTCTTTAAATTGATTAAGATAATCAAAAAAAAATGATCAATCAAATGCAACTTGTTTTTGAACTAATTTTTCATTAAATAATTGAGGAAATAAATAATATTTTCCATGATATATTTTTCATTTTTCATATTGAAAAATTTGATCAACATTTTCAATAATTAAAAGTTGTTTATCCCGATCAGAAGATAAACAAATGTTACATAATTTATCATTTGTGTAATAAGAACAAAGAGTGCATTTTTTTATTTTTTTTAAATAATCAAAAATTAATGCACTATTTTTTTCTAAATTTTCAATATTTTGGTCAATTAAATATTTGGTAATTTTTTGAGCTTGTTTATTTGATATTGATGGAATTTTTTTAATAATATCAACAAGATAATCAAACTCCAAAGGTAACATTAAAACATTCCTTTTCCAATTGAACTTGTTATTGCTTTTCTTTTATCACTAATTTCTGCTAATGCTTCATTAAAAATAATAATAATCATATCTTGTAAGGTTTCTTTATCTTCTGGATCAATAAGAGCTTCATTAATATCTATTGATTGAATTCGCAAAGCTCCTGAAATAATTAATTTAATTCCTTGTTTTTCATATGTAAAAATTTGTTCATCAAAAGCTTTTTCTTTTTTATCTAACTCTTGTTTCATTTTATTTGCTTGTTGTAACATTTTGCTAATATCCATGATTAACTCCTTTATTCTTTTTTACGAGAAAACAAATTACCAAATATCATCTTTGATTTTGATTCGACATCATTTAATAAATGATCATTTTTATTTTGCACACTCATTGAATGATCAATAGCTTCTAGTGGAACAGCAGGAGGTGTTTGTTTATTTTTTTTCAATTCACTAAATAGTTCTTTAGATAAATTGTAATCATCTTTTTTAATTGCAAAAAAATGGATATTATTACCAAAATATTTGCTAATAAATTCTTTGAATTTTAATTCATTACATTTGCTGTTAATATCTTCAATAACTCAATCTTCTTTTGATGATACTAAAATATAATCATTAGATGAAGAAACGAATCTTACTTCTTTAATTAAAACAGAATAAACATCATATTCTTCTGTTGCATCACAACTTGCTTTTTCTAGTTTTTTCTTAAAAATTTCAAATGTGTCTTTTTTTGCTAATAAAAATAAATTAATAATATTTTGTTTTGATAAATTAGTAGCTTGATTTAATGGAGTTGCATTTGTTTTTTTATCATTTTGATTAAAATTAAATTCTTTTGTTTCTGTTTCGCTATCATTAATACTTTTGTTATTGTTTAAATTTTGAGTTTCATTTTGATTTTTATTTGGATAAAACTCATTAGTATCAAAAATTTGTTTATTTGTATCATAACCTCTTAGTAATGATTCATTAATTTCTTGAGCTGAACCATCTTTTTCATGAGAAATATTTAGTAATTCAGTAGTTTGATCAATAATATTTTCATTAGTAGAATCTTCATTTAAATTTAATAGTGAAGTATCTAAATCTTCTTGATAATCATTTAATTTTTTCTCTATTGTATGATTAATGCTTTTATTAAGAATTGATGTCGAAGAAGTATTATCAGAAATATCTTGGAAAGCATCAGCAATTTTTTGATTTGAAAAATCTGCCAAAATTGTTTTTGTTTCATGTTCTTTATTAGGCAAGACAACATTAGGAATGATTTGTTCATTTGTTTCTAATGGAGTGGTATTTTTTAATTGATCTAAATTAGGTGAAGCAAAATATTCATCTGTAATATCACGATATTGACTAGTTGAAAAATCAACATTCGCTTTTTTTGCTTTAATTTCTAATTGGTTGGTTGTTGTAGAAGTTGCTAATAGATCTTTTTTCTCAACATCAATACTTGATCCTTCAAATGAGCAAATTTTAATAATTGCTAATTGGAATAATTGTTGAGGAATATCAGAATATTTAATATTTTCTAATAACTCAATTAAAACATCTAAAACTTTATAAACAATTTCTGGTTTTAAAATAATTGAATTTAAAATTTTAGGATCTTTTAATTCTACTAAATGAACATTATTAGTATTTTGATATACTAAATAATCTTTTAAAAGATTAATTAATGAAACAATAAATTTATTAATATCAATGCCATTATCTACTAATAAATCAAAATATTCTAATGATTTAGCAATAGATTTTTGAGCCAGTAAATTAATCAAATGGATTTGAGATTCTATAGTACTTAAACCAAAAATATCGATGATATTTTGAAAAGTTATTTGAGAATTGGAATATGCATTAATTTGATCAGCAATTGATAAAGCATCCCTTAAAGAACCATTTGCCAAACTAGCAATCATTTCTACTGATTCATTATCATATGAAATATGTTCTTGATCAAAAACAAATCTTAATTGTTTCTCAATAATGTGTTTATTAATTCTTTTAAAATTATATTTTTGCACACGAGATAAAATAGTATCTGGAATCTTATCAGGATCTGTTGTAGCCAAAATAAAAATTACATGCTTTGGCGGCTCTTCTAAAGTCATTAACAAAGCATTAAAAGCACCTTTGGATAGCATGTGAACTTCATCAATGATATAAATTTTATATGGACTATTTGTTGGGGCAAATTCTATTTGTTCTCTAATTGCCCGCACATCATTAACACTATTATTAGAAGCTGCATCTATTTCAATAATATCTAAAGATTTATTAACATTTTCTTTACATCTTGTACAAATATCTTCTTTATTATTAGCATGAATGCAATTAATTGCATTTGCAAAAATCTTAGCAATAGAGGTTTTCCCTGTTCCTCTAGGACCTGAAAATAAATATCCATGGAAAATTTTATCCATTTTAATTAAATTAACTAAAGTTTTCACAATATGATCTTGCCCAACAACTTCATCAAAACTTGTTGGTCTATATGTCCGATAAAAAGCTTTATAATTCATAATTTTTTATTTTATCATTTAATATAATGTTTATATTAAATAATAAGTATTTTTTTCTTATAAGGAGATAAAAATGGAAATAGTTTTTAAAAATATCATGGAAATATGTCAGGATAATCAAGAAATTGAAGTAAAAGGTTGAATTAGTTCTAATCGGGGAAATAACAAAATTAGATTCATTAGCTTAAATGATGGTTCAACTGTTGACAATTTACAAATTGTTTTAAGCAATGAACAATTTAATTTAGAAGAAGTTGCTAAATGAAAAATCGGTTCAGCTATTATTGTAAAGGGTCAATTTAAATTAACTCCTCAAGCACCTCAACCTTGTGAAATCAAAGCAGTTGAAGCTCAAAATATTAGGCCAACAGATGATGATTATCCAATTCAAAGACAAGAAATCAATTTAGAAACTTTAAGAGAAATACCTCATGTTAGACATCGTACTAATTATTTAAGATCTATTATGTTAATTCGTTCAACATTAGCTCAAGAAATTCATAAATTTTTTGAAAAAAAAGATTTTATATATGTACATACTCCTATTATTACTTCAAATGATGGTGAAGGAGCTGGAGAACAATTTATTGTTGATGATGAAAATAAAGAGCCATTTTTTTCAAAAAAAGCTACATTAGCAGTTACTGGACAATTGCATGGTGAAGCTTATGCTACAGGTTTTAGCAAAATTTATACATTTGGACCAACATTTAGAGCTGAAAAATCTAATACCAAAAGACATGCTGCTGAATTTTGAATGATTGAACCCGAAGTTGCTTTTTATAATTTAAATCAGATTATTCAACTAGCAAATGATCTTTTAAAAAATGTAATTAAAAATACTATAAAAAAACATCCAAAAGAATTTCAGTTTTTAGATGAAAAATCTAATCACACATTAATAAAACAATTAGATCATTTTTTAAATTCAGAATTACAAATTATTGAATATCAAAAAGCAATTGAAATATTGCAAAAAGCAGACGTTCAATTTGAAGATAATAATATCCATTTTGGTTTAGATTTAGCAACTGAACATGAAAAATATTTAACTGATGTTTATTTTAAAGCTCCTGTTGCTATTATTAATTATCCAAAAGAATTTAAAGCATTTTATATGTACTTAAATGATGATGGAAAAACTGTGGCGGCTTTTGATTTATTAGTACCTGGAGTTGGTGAATTAATAGGAGGTTCTCAAAGAGAAGCTGATTGTCATAAGTTAATAGAAAGAATGAAATATTACAATATCTCTGAACAAGATATGAAATGATACTTAGACTTAAGAAAATTTGGAGATGCAGGTTCAGCTGGATTTGGAATTGGATTTGAAAGACTTGTTATGTATGTAACAGGTGTAGAAAATATTAGAGATGCTATTCCATTCCCAAGAACTTTTGGTAATCTAAAAATGTAATAATTTGATATAATATTTATTGTTAAAAATCTTTTGATTCATGAATCTAAAAATTTAATATATTAATTTTTATTTTATTTAATATTAAGGGAGGAATTTTATGAAATTCAAAGCATTTTATCCAATGTCTTTAGAAGAACAAAAAACAATAAGTGCAGGTTTTGGGATTAGTGAAATAGTGCCATCAGTTATTTCAGGAATATCTTCAGTTGCTAATATTGCAGATGATATTTCAGATACAATCATCAAAAATAAAATTATTGCTAAAATGGATGAAGTTAAAAAAGGCGAAATCGAATTAGGCAAAGATGGTCAAATCAGATTAAAATGAGATTCTGTCTATGATGATTATAGTTCAATACCAAAAATTATTTTTTAATGATTATTGAATTATTTAAAATTAAAATCTGTATAAAAATAAAAGCATTTTTACATTTTGTAAAAGTGTTTTAAATTTTAATTAACAAATTTATGACAAAAAAGAAAAATTATATAACTAATATTCAAGAAGGCTTTATTCGTAAAACAACTTTAAATGATTTTTTTACTAGATCCCAATCTTATGAGATAAAATTAATTAAAATTGATCATGCATCTGGTCAATATGAAGGTACATTCAAGGGAAAAATAAAACAAATGAGTTATTCTAGAAATTTTGAAGATAAAGTATTAGAGTTTATGAAAGATATGAATGAATTTGTGAAAGAACAAAAAGAGTTTAATAATTCAGTAGTTGATTTTATGAAAGAACAAAAAGAGTTTAATAATTCAGTAGTTGATTTTATGAAAGAACAAAAGGAATTTAACCAAAAAGTTGATCAAAGATTAAGTATTCTTGAAAAAGATATGAAAGAAATTAAATCTTTACCTACAATTAAAGATGAACTAAAAAACAAATAATAATAATTTATTTTTACCAAATTGTAATCACAATCGCAAAAAAGCATTTTTACATTTTGTGAAAGTGTTTTAAATTTTAATTAACCAATTTATGACAAAAAAGAAAAATTATATAACTAATATTCAAGAAGGCTTTATTCGTAAAACAACTTTAAATGATTTTTTTACTAGATCCCAATCTTATGAGATAAAATTAATTAAAATTGATCATGCATCTGGTCAATATGAAGGTACATTCAAGGGAAAAATGAAACAAATGAGTTATTCTAAAAATTTTGAAGATAAAGTATTAGAGTTTATGAAAGATATGAATGAATTTGTGAAAGAGCAAAAGGAATTCAACCATAAAGTTGATCAAAGACTACATAAAGTTGATCAAAGATTAAGTATTCTTGAAAAAGATATGAAAGAAATTAAATCTTTACCTACAATTAAACATGAACTAAAAAACAAATAATAATAATTTATTTTTACCAAATTGTAATCACAATCGCAAAAAAGCATTTTTACATTTTGTAAAAGTGTTTTAAATTTTAATTAACAAATTTATGACAAAAAAGAAAAATTATATAACTAATATTCAAGAAGGCTTTATTCGTAAAACAACTTTAAATGATTTTTTTGCTAGATCCCAATCTTATGAGATAAAATTAATTAAAATTGATCATGCATCTGGTCAATATGAAGGTACATTCAAGGGAAAAATGAAACAAATGAGTTATTCTAAAAATTTTGAAGATAAAGTATTAGAGTTTATGTCAGATGTGACTGAATTTATAAAAGAACAAAAAGAGTTTAATGAAGAACAAAAAGAATTTAATAATTCAGTAGTTGATTTTATGAAAGAACAAAAGGAATTCAATCAAAAAGTTGATCAAAGATTAAGTATTCTTGAAAAAGATATGAAAGAAATTAAATCTTTACCTACAATTAAACATGAACTAAAAAACAAATAATAATTTATTTTTCCCAAATTGTAATCACAATCGCAACACCAATAATTATTAAAATTATTAAAGGTTGGGGTTGTGATTTTTTTATATAAAAAATCCTTCCAACCAGAAAAGGCGAAAGGATGTCTAAAAAACTAAATAGATTATCTCATAATGAACGCTTTTTGATTGATATTTTATTTAATCAAGAAAGAAAAACTAGAATGGTCTTTATTGAAAAAATTAAAACTAAAGATCCTATGAAATTGAATTCGAAAGTTTATCAATTAATAAAAAGAAATAATTTATATGTGAAATCAATTACTATCGATAATGGAATTGAATTTTCAAAAATCGATTTACCAGCTAAATGAATAAAATGTCATGTTTATTTTTGTGAACCATATACTTCTTATCAAAGAGGATAGAACGAACATGTAAATGGTATTATTAGAAGATTTTGAAAAAAAGGAACAGATTTTTCACAATTATCATGTAGCGACATTTTAGATACTCAAAATAAAATTAACAAAATTCCAAGAGGAATTTTTAATTGAAAATCTAGTTTAGATTTATTCAAAAAAGCAATTTAATAAAAATAAAAATCAATATTAAAAAATAGAGATTCATTAACTTAATTAAAAAATAGAGATTCATTAAATTATAAAGTTATAGGTAATTTAAATAGAATAAACAATAATTTTTTGTTAGTATTTTAAATATTATGAAAAGAAAATTTAATCAAAATAAATTAGTTGATCTCTTATGTGTTTCTTCTATATTGTTAACTCCATTTGTAATTACTTCTTGTTCAAGTGCAACTCAAGATGTTAATCCAGGAGAAAACCCAGATACACCTCCTATTGATCAACCAATTACTCCTCCTGCTGAAGAACCTATTAATATATATAGTTATGATCCGCATATATATAAAAAAATGCCTGTAATAAGAATTAATACAGTAGATTGTACTAATTTTGCAGAAGAACATAAAGATACATATGTTTATCATACAGATCCATCAGGTGTAGGTTGATATCAATTTCAAAAACAAGAATTTGATTATCATGATGCAACTATTTCATTAGAAAATTTTGATGAAAATTCCAAAATAGAAGATTTATCTGCTCAAGTGAAAATTAGAGGTAATACAACAACAGCTTATGACAAGAAACCATTGAAAATTAAATTCACTGAAAAACAATCAATGTTTCATTTAAACCATGATTATTCATCAAAAGATTGAGTTCTTCTAGCTAATTGACGTGATGTTTCAATGTTAAGAAATAATTTAGGATTATATCTAGGTCAAATTTTATATAAAAACACCGGATTATATGGAAGTGATTTTGTTAATGTAGAAGTTTATATTAATAACGAATATTGAGGAGTCTATTTATTATGTGAACAAAATGAAATTGCTTCAGGTAGAGTAGATATTGATGAAGCTTCAACTGATTATAAAGGTACAGATATTGGGTATTTACTAGAATTTGATTGTTATTCAAAATATGAACCAACTTTAAATCAAATAACAATTAATTACAATAATCAAGCTCCTTTATCTCCTGATGAAAATCCTAATAAAAACATTTTTGTTACTGTTTCTACATATGAATATTCTATTAAGAGCAAAATTTACACAGAAGAACAAAGAAAATTTATTCAAAATTATTTAGAGAATATCTATCGAATTTGTTATAAAGCCATTATTAATAAAGAATGTTGAGAATTTAATGAAGAAAAAACTGGTATTGTCTTATCAAAAACAGTTACAGATCCTGAAATTGCATTGGAAAATGTATTAGATATTGATTCCGCAGCATCTGTTCTTATTTTGCAAGAAATAGCTTGTGATCGGGATGTTGATCAATCTAGTTTTTTTATGAGTATTGATTGCAGCAAAACAGGAGATGGTAAACTAAAATTTCAAGCTCCATGAGATTTTGATATGGCATTTGGAATTGTTAAACCTTATGAAGATGCTAATACTAATAATTTATATGCAGCTAATTCTAATAATCCATGATTAGTTTTATTATATAAATCAAACAAAATTAAAGAAAAAATCAAAGAAAAATGATTGGGTATGAATGAAAATAAAGTTTTAGAAAAAATGCTAAAATATATTGATACTATATCAGATTTATATGTAGATAATTATCAAAGAAACTACGAAAAATGACATAATATAGGCCCTTATATTGAAGAAAAAATCCTCCAATTTAAACATGAAAATAATAAAAATTTAAATGAAACATGTAGTTGGGATGATTGCTATTATATTTTAGTACCCGAAGGTTCATGAAAATGTACAACTCAAAAAGAAGCAACTGTCTTTCTAAAAAAATGATTAACAAATAGATTTAAAGTGCTAGATTCATTTTGATTAACAACAACTGCTAATAAATAAAATATTTAATAATTCATTTTTTCTTTAAATTCATACAAGTTGTCTCTAAATATAAATGAAGAATTACTATTAATTTCTAGAATAACATTAGCTTCTTTAATTAAAACTCTATTATATGTTGTAAAAATTGCAACGGATTGATATCTATTTATAGCTTCTATTACTGCATCAATGCTTTCTGAATCTAAATGATCTAAAGGTTAATCAAAAATAATTACATTAGAACCTCTTAGCATCATTTTCAGCATTCCATCCACCTAATTGACCGAATAATTCTTCTAGATCAGCTGCCCTAGAATAATCTTTTTCATCTAAATTAGGATTCATATATATAGCATCTTTTTCTTCTTTTATTTTACTTAATACTTCATTACCTTTAATAACCAAATCTGTAACAATATAATCATTATATTTAAAGTGATCTTGCTCCAAAGTAGATATTCTTTGATTTTTATCAACATAAACTTCCCCTGAAGTAGGTTCAATTTCACCTGATAATATTTTCAAAAATGTAGATTTACCAGCTCCATTAGCATGAGATAAAATTAATTAAAATTGATCATGCATCTGGTCAATATGAAGGTACATTCAAGGGAAAAATAAAACAAATAGTTATTCTAAAAATTTCGAAGATAAAGTATTAGAGTTTATGAAAGATATGAATGAATTTGTGAAAGAACAAAAAAAGTTTAATAGAGAACAAAAGGAATTCAATCAAAAAGTTGATCAAAGATTAAGTATTCTTGAAAAAGATATGAAAGAAATTAAATCTTTACCTACAATTAAGTATGAACTAAAAAACAAATAATAATAATTTATTTTTTAATTTTTTGCAAACTTAATTCTTGTAATTGATCTTCATTAACACTTGAAGGAGAATTAAATAATACATCAATTCCATTAGCATTTTTAGGAAAGGCGATTACATCTCTAATTGAATTTTCTTGAGCTAAAATCATAACTAAACGATCTATTCCAAAAGCAATTCCACCATGAGGAGGCACTCCATAAGAAAAGGCATTTAAGAAAAAACCAAATTTATGATCAATTTCTTCTTGAGATAAATTTAAAACTTGAAACATTTTATTTTGTAACTGAGAATCATGAATTCTAATTGACCCCGAAGATAATTCAAATCCATTTAATACTAAATCATAAGATCTTGCTTTTACTTTAGAAAGATCGCTATCTAGATATTGAATTGTATCTAAAGTTGGAGAAGTAAAAGGATGATGAGCTGGAGCTATAACATCATCTTCAAATTCAAACATTGGTCAATCTACAATTCAAACAAATTGATATTCATTAGATGCTAAATGAAATAATTCATTTAGTTTAGTTCTAACAGCACCTAAAGATTGTGTTGTAGATTGATATTTACCTCGGGTAATTAATAAAGTAGCATTTGTAATTTTAAAGTCATTAATGATTTGTTTCAATTCTTTTTCAATTGCATTATTTAAAGAATTTTGTTTAAATTCTTGATTTTCTATTTTAATAGCAATTAATTT
Organism: Metamycoplasma sualvi; assembly: GCF_045276925.1. Classification (GTDB taxonomy): domain Bacteria; phylum Bacillota_I; class Bacilli_A; order Mycoplasmatales; family Metamycoplasmataceae; genus UBA710. Next base: position 270,188 of record NZ_CP174167.1, on the reverse strand, counting down.
ATCTGTTTTGTTTTTTAAAGCAATTTCTTCCAAGATTTTGATATTGCTATTAACAAGTTCTTGGTCAAAAATTAAACATTTTATTGATTCAGCATTTTTAAATAAATCACATGATGTGTTTTTAAAATATTTACTTAAATCTTTTAATTGATAACCATATCTTAAATCAGGTTTATCACTTCCATATAAATCAATAGCATCATCATACTTCATTCTTAAAAACGGAGTTTTAATTTTTGCATTTACTACTTCCATGATAGAACTAAATAATTGTTCCATTAAAGTAAATAAAGTTTCTTCAGTTATAAAAGACATTTCTATATCTAGTTGAGTAAATTCTGGTTGACGATCTTTTCTCATATCTTCATCACGAAATGCTCGAGAAACTTGAAAATATCTTTCTATTCCAGAAATCATTAATAATTGTTTATATAATTGAGGAGATTGAGGAAGAGCGAAAAATTTGCCATCATGTCTTGTTGGAACCAAATAATCTCTAGCTCCTTCAGGAGTTGATTTAGATAAAATTGGAGTTTCTATTTCTAAAAATCCATTGTTATGGAATCAATCTCTAGCTGCTTTAATAACTTGATGTCTCAATAAAAGATTTTGAAACATTTTAGGTCTTCTCAAATCCAAAAAACGATATTGTAATCTTGTATCTTCCTTTGCATTTAAATCATCTTTAATTTCAAAAGGAATTTCTTTTGATTTTGATAATATTTCATAATTTTCAACTTCTACCTCAAACATTCCTGTGGGTATCTCTTTATTAGGTGATTTTCTTAATTTTAAAATTCCTTCAACTTTGATAACTGATTCTTTGGTAAAATCAATTTTAGATTTAAATATTAACTGTACTATTCCTGTTCTATCTCTTAAATCAACAAAATTAAAATTACCCATTTTTCTAATATTTTGCACTCATCCATATAAAGTAACTTTTGTGTTTTCTTTAAAATTTATTATTTCAATATTTTGATACTTTTTCATAATTTATTCACCTTTTAATAAAATAGTTTTTATTTTTTCATAAAGATCATTAAAACTAATATCTATATTATTGTTTGCTTTTGTTTTGATTGTTCATTGATTTGTTTGATGTTGATTTAATTCTTGGAAAACAATTAACTGAGAATTCATTTTTTGAGCATCATTAAGTAATTTTTTGAATTTTTTGAATTGATAATTATATTCTACAATAATATCATTTGCTCTTAATTGATAAATTAAAGGCCTAATTTGTTTCATTTGTTCTTCATTTTCTATTAGAAAATTAACATTAATTGGTTCTTCTAAAAACTGGTATTTTTGATCATGTTTAATTATTTCAAATAACCTTTCTACTCCAACCCCAAATCCTACACCATTAATTTGGATATTGCTATCATTTTCAATTAAATCATGATAACAACCTCCTCCTATGACAGTTACTTTAGAACCTAATAAATTTGATGTTGATATAAACTCAAAAACAATATTAGAATAATAATCTAAACCTCTTACTAAAGAATAATTTATTTGATAAGAAATCTTTAATGAATCTAAAGCTTTTAATATCTTATTAAATTGTTCCTTAGTTGTCGCAGATCAAAAATCACAAATTTGAGGAGCATTCTTCACAATATCTAATTGAGAATCTGCCTTATCATCCAATATTCTTAATGGATTAATATTAATTCTTTTTTGAGACATTTCTGAAAGTTGATTTTGATGTTTTGTAAAATATTTTTTCAATTCATCAATATATAATTGTCTTTCTTCTTTAGTTCCTATACTATTAATATTTAAAACATAATCATTTATTTTTAATTTATCTAATAAAGAAGAAGCTAGAACAATTACATCAATAATTGTATTATCAGATAAATTATTTGTAAATTCCACACCTATTTGATAAAACTGTCTTAATCTTCCTTTTTGTGGTTTTTCATAGCGATACATTGAATCAATATAAAATAGCTTATTATAATTGCTATCACTATATAACTTATTTTCAATAATAGCACGTCCAACAGATGCGGTTCCTTCTGGTTTTAAAGCTAATAATCGATCATTATAATCTTTAAATTTATATATTTCTTTTGTTACTATATCACTTGATTCGCCGTTTGAATCCCGAAATAATTCAAATGATTCAAAAGTGGGAGTTATTATTTTTTTAATGTTATATGTTCTTGCAAGAGATTCAAAAGAATCAAAAATCATTTGGTAAATTTTTGCATCTAAACCAAAAATATCTTTTGTTCCTCGGGGTTTTTGAATCACTATTAGCTCCTTATTTATGTAAATAAAAAACCCTTTTAAAAAGGATTTTTTATCACTATTTAAAAGTAATAATAATTATAACAATTTAAATATTCAAATATTTAAATATTATTATTTAATATCATTAACTCCTTTAAAGCTTTGTTCTTTAATTTTTTCTGTATCTCAGAAATTATCATTAATAATTTTTCTCATCATTCTAGCTTTTCGCAATTCAAGACTTATTAACATTTTTGGTACAAATAATAATAAAACTGATATATTAATAAATTCAAATATTATATTTAATAATAATAATTGTCAAGGTAAAGAACCATATAATACAACAAATAATACAAATGTGAAAATAATAATTGCATTCAAAATTAAAAATAATTTAATCATTTTGAAAAACTCATAATAAACAATTTTTTTAATATTATCTTTTGTTAATAACTCAATTCTAGATAATTTTAACTTGTGATGTATGTTTGATAAAAATGACAACATAGATGATAATAATAATACAAATGAGAATATTATTGCAGTTGCTGAAATTAAATTAAATTTAACCCCTCCTACTAATATAACAAATGTTATTATTAATCCTGAAATAATAAATGATAGGAATAGTACCAATGTTTTTACTCAATCCATTCAAATTAAAACTAAAGCACAAATGATAATTAAAGCAATCAAAATACCATACATTGTAAATCTCATAATTAAGAATGTATCTGAACTAATAATAGTAGAAGGGATAATAACTAAATTATATAAATTAGTTAATTGTTGACTAATATCATTAATAGTTGCATTTGATAAAGTTGTATTCATCAAAATTGAAAAAGTCTGAAGATCGAAAATACTAATGTTTTTTTCTTGAATACCATTATTAAATAATATTTGCTTAATAGATGATATCTCTTCATTAGTAAATAATGAATTATCAATCTTACTTATTTTCATACTAAATTGATTAGGAATTGTATTGTTTAAAGTTCATCCATTAAATATGGTATATCCTGTATTTATAAAATTACCAACCAACATTAAAATAGCAGAAATTAAAATTATTCCAAAGAAAATAAATATTCATTTTTTTGATGTAATAGATTTTTCAAATTTATTATATTTTTTTTCTTCATTTTGATTTGCAAACTCAATAATAGATCCTTCTAATAATTCTTTCTTCTCGTTATTAGCTTCAAGAATTTCGATAGATGTAGAGTCTTTTGTGATTTCTTTTTCGACATTTTGTTTAATTTCTTTATCATTTTTATTTTTAATAAATCCTATAGATTTTGGATTATTCTCAAAATATTTCAAGCCTGTTAATAATTTAGACACAGCAAACATGCATGGTATTAATACTAAAGTAACTGCAAGACATGAAATTAAAATAATTATTGAAAATTGATTTAACACACTTGATGTTACAACATAAAAAATACCAACAAATAATGTTAAGAAAATAGCTTTTAAATATCAATTTTTTTGATGATTTTTAATTGTATTTTTTGCTGCTTTATTAACTGTATTACCTAATTTGAATTGCTTTTTAACATTTGATAAAAATGTAATAATAAAATCTAAAGAAATAAATAATGTTAATAATATTGCACTAATACTAAAGGAGTCATAATCTCCAAAAAATACACTAATCATTAGTAATGCCAAGAAAATAATTACAGCTAATAAAATAATTGCAAATATTCCTAGATAACCATAATTAATAACTACAAATATAGATACAAATGCAAATATTGTTATTAGGGATATCATTAAGAAAAAATATGCATTTGATCCATTATTAGCAACTCTTGAAGCTAAAACATAATTATTTAATTTATATGTAGAAATTCAATATTCAACATTTAAAAATTCATTTTCAATATCATTAGAAGATAAATTTGAATTTGCTACTCCAAAATCTTTGCTAATTGTTATTGTTTTCTTTGTTTGACCTGATAATGAAAAATCACTTAATTCATTTTTTGAAACAATAAAGTCTGTTGCTTTATAAGATTTATTTGTTAATGGATCAATAAATTCGTCTTTAAAAAAATATGTGTTTAATGTTGTTCCATTGTCTGTAGTTGGTTGATTTTCAGGGGTTCTATTTTGAAGGAATAAAAATTCATATAAAGTTCCTGAATAACCTTCATTGTCAATCGCATTTTTTACAATTCTTTTTAAAATTTCAAGATTTTTTCAAATAATTACTTTAGTACCTAAATTTTGAGATTTAGCTCATGTGTAAAATGATGGTGAACTAAATGTTAATGAGTAGCTACCAGAAGAGTTGCTTGCTGAATTAAATACTGAATTATTATTATAAGTAGAATTAAATAATTGTGAGCTTCAAGTTGCATTGATAGGTAATAATGTTAAATTATTTTTTTCAATAATAATGTTTTTAATTTCATTTGTTTGTTCTAGATTATCTATAGCAATACTTGTAATATCAATGTTTCATACATTTTCAACTTCATAAGCTGATGAAACAATTGAACTTGGAAAAGCATTTTCCAATCTTTTATGTAAATTTTGCAACAATTGTTTTGAATATGTTTCTTCTAATATTTGTGATCCATCTTCTTTAGTAGGATTAATTGTTAAAGAAATTCCATTACTATAATCATTTGAAACTTTAGAATCTTTTGATTTAAAAGCAAAAGATAATGAGATAAACAACCCAGAAAAAATAAAAAAGAAAAATAAGATAAATAATCTCTTTTTCGATGATAATTTAAAAAACTTTTTTAATTTAGGTAGCATTGTATTAAAACATTTTACCAAAATATCTAAAATATGTAATATTTTAAAATCTAATTAATGATTGATTTATTAAAATGTTCATATTAAAAGCTAGAAAAAAAATAATTATAAATCCTGTTAATATACAACTAAAAATAATTATGTATTCATAGTTAGAAAATATTATTTGATTTCAATTTCAAAAACAAAAAATCAAAAAAGAATATGTTAAGGGATAAAAAACTCATTTTAATAGTAAATTTAGCTTTTTTATCTTCTGTTTCCAAGTAGAACATATTTAATTTCTATTATAATATATATAATTAGAATTAAACAATTTAAAATCTATGAATAAAAATTTTTATGAAGAAATAATAGAAAAAATAAACAAATTAATAAAAGAAGATCAATTTGATCTTGCTTTAAATATAATTAAGGAAGAGCTATCAATGCCTTATGTTCCTAAAAAATATGAAAATATTTTAAAGTCTTTATTAGATGAATTACAAAGTAAAAATGGAAGTAAAAAAAGAAAGTATTATTCTCGAGATGAAATAATTGATATTTTTGTTAATTATGATCAGTATAAAGAAAATTTTTTATTAGAAATTTCATCTTATTTTGATGAACAAAATTGAATAGGATATGAAAAAGTAATTGATGAAATTTTTCAATTACCAATTAATAAAAATATCAAAATTATTATTTATAATGCTTTAACAACTCAGAAAATAAATTATGATTTTACAATTGATAAAACAAAAATTAATCCATATAAAAATAAAACAATTTTTGAAACCAATTTTGCTATTAAAAACATGGTTGATTTAGAAGAGCATAATTTTAAAAATCCTTCTTTATATGATTTATGTAAAGAAATTTTTTTCATTTATTTGATTGAAGAATTTCCTAATTCTTTGTTTTTTCACTATCAAAATATCAATAATGAAATCATCAATATTGCAAATGTTATGTTAGGTATAAAAAAAATATCAGAACTTAATGAAAAAGAAATAAAAATTTACAACATCATTAATAAAAAATAATTTTATTAATGTTATAATTCATTAGTATATATTTATCATGCAATGTTGCATATTTAAGAAATATAAAATAATATTTATTATTAGGTAAAGGATAAAAAATGGAAACAAAAATCGAAAAAATTTATGATGAAAAGAATTCAGAATTAAGAATTATTGTACCTATAGAAAAAAAACTTTGAAAAGAAGAACAAACTAAATCATTTAATAATTTATCTAAAAAATTAAAACTTAAAGGATATCGTACAGGAAAAGTTCCTACAGAAATTGCTAAAAAAATGATTTTGCCTAATCAAATTTGAGAAGATGCAATTTCTAGATTGTTAAATGTTGCTGTTAAAGATGCTGCAAAACACATAGATGAGAAAAAAGATATTATTTTAGATTCTCCTACATATAGTATTGAAAAAGTTACTAATGATCATTTAGAAATTATTTTTATTTATCCTATATATCCTGATATTAAAATCAAAAATTGAGAAAAATTAAAGGTTAAATTTAAAAATCCAACAGATAAAGAAATAAAAGAATCAGTTCATAATCAAATCAATGACTTATTATCAAGAGGGACGATATTAGTACCCAAAGAAAATAAAGAAGATAAAGTTGAAAGAGGAGACTTAATCATCTTTGACTTTAAAGGGTTTTTAGATGGTGAAGCTTTTGAAGGTGGAGAAGCTAAAAAATATGAATTAAAAATTGGATCAAATACTTTTATACCAGGTTTTGAAGACCAATTAATTGGTAAAAAATTAAATTGAAGCGGTTCAATTAATGTTAAATTCCCTAAAGATTACTATAAAGAAGAATTTAGAAATAAAGATGCTCAATTTGAAATTAAAATTCATGAAATTAAATCACATCAAAAACAAGAAATGAACAATGATTTTGTTGCTTCTTTAAATATTAAAGATGTTAAAAATGAAGAAGATTTAAATAAATATTTAACAGATTTATCAAAAAGAGAAATGATTGAAAAAAGAAGAGCAGAGTTTATGAATGAATTTTTAGAACAAGTGATTAAAGAAAATTCAATTCCAACTCCAAGAGCAATTGTTTTAAAAGAATTGCAAGCATTAATCAAAAAATTTGAAGAAAATTTAAAAAATCAAGGATTTAGTAAAAAAGATTATTTTGATGTAACTGGTTACAATGATAATAAAGTTAAATCTGAACTTACTCAAGAAGCTGAAAAATCTATCAAAAAATCATTTATATATACAGCTTTGTCAAAAGATTTAAAAATAAAACCTACTGATGATGATTTTGCAAGACAATACCAAAGAATTGGTAAGTTATACAATATTGATCCAGCAATGGCTGCTAAAATGATTAAAAAAGAACAAATTGAAACACCATTAATTAATGAATTATTAATTGACAAAATTATTACAACTTTAAATCCTGATATTAAATTTGAAAAAGAAAAAATTACATTTAAGTTAGAAGATAATAGTAAAAATAAAACAGAAAAAAATAAAGAAGAAAAAGAAAATAAGAAAGAAAATAATAATTAATTTTTATGAATGAAAGAAAAATCGCTATAGTCATTTCTTCATTTTCATCTTTATTAGAAAAAGATTTAAATCAATATCCTGATATTTATTTAACACCTCTTCAATTGTTTATAGAAGAAGAACAATGATTAGAGGGATTTTATGATGAAAATACAAAATATGAAATAGTTAAAAAATTTCAGAAAGCAAAAGATTTTAAAACTTCTCTTGCTTCAGTAATTACTATAGAAGAACAAATGATTGAATTATCTCAAAAATATACTGATGTTTTGTATTTACCTATTAATTCGTATTTATCTTCATCTCACAATATTATTTTAAATTTATCTAAAAAATATCCTAATGTAAGAGTTCTTAATAATAAATTAGTTGGGAAAGCTTTTTTAGATATTGCTTTAGAAGTTAAAAAGCTTTATGAAAAAAATAACTACACTATTGATGAAGTTATTGAATATGTTCAATGATATGACAAAAGGTCTATTGGCTATATTATTCCTTATGAATTAAAAACATTCATTAAATCAGGTAGATTAAAAGGAATTAAAAAAACAATTATGACTTCTTTAAAATTATCTACTATTGTTGAATTTGACTATGAATTATCATCTGCAGGTGTTGTTAGCTCTAAAAAATTAGGAGCACAAAAAGTTATTAATAAGCTAGAAAATTTTATTAAAAAAGAAAATATGAATATTAATGATTTTGAAATTACTATTATTTATGCTTATGATCAATTAATTGCTAACATTTTTGAAGAAGCTGTTAAAAAACATTGAAAAAGAAAAGTCGATCATAATTATGAAGCATCTTTAGCAACAATGTTTCATACAGGATGAGGTGCGGCTTTTTTAGGAATTAACCCTAAATTAAAAATTGTTCCCAAAATTAAAAAATAAGCATTTGATATGAGTAATAAAAAAGAAGAAATCAATACATTAGAAGTTAAAAATGTTTATATGAAATATAAAAAGAAAGATAAACATTTTGCCTTAAATGATGTTAATTTTAAAATAGAAAAAGGTGATTTTCATGCTTTTATTGGTGAAAATGGAGCTGGTAAGTCAACTGCTATAAAAATTATTTCAGGATTAAATAATGATTATCAAGGTGATGTTTTTATTAATGGATTAAATATTAGAGATAATATTAATGCAAGAACAGGTTTTCTTTATATTCCTGATAAAAACTTTTTTCCTTCATATTTAAATGTTGTTGATTATTTATTTAATATAACTTCTTTAACAAGAAATGATCATGAAAAAATCAAATTAGAAATTGATGAATTATTAAAAAAATTTGAAATAGAAGAAGTTGCTCAAAAAAATCCTAATAAATTGTCATCAGGACAAGCAAAAAAAGTTTTATTAATACAAGCTATTTTAACTAAAGTAAATTTCTTAATTTTAGATGAGCCAACAGTTTTCTTAGATGTTTCTACAAGAATGAGTTTATATAAAGAATTATTAAGAATGAACAAAGAAAATAATACAACTATCTTCATTTCTTCGCATATTCTAGATGAAATTAAAAATTATATTAATTCAGTAACTTTTATTAAAAAAGGACAGATTAAATGAAGCGGAAAAATAGAAGGAAAAGATTTAATTAAGAAATATAAAGATATAATTCTTGGAGAAAAAAATGAATAATTGATTGTCGAAAACTAGAAATGTAGTTAATGAAAATTTAAAAAATAAATGATTTGTAAAGACCTTTATTTTTTCTTGAAATTTAATTAAAAATAATATTTACATTTGATCATTAGCTGGTTTATTAATTATTTCTCAATCATTAATCCTTTTAATACTTCATTTAACTAATACCAATTTAATAAACAATTCATTATACATTTCTTTATTACCTCAAATCGTTTTAATACTATTAAATATAGTTTTAATTAATCGTTTATTTTCAGAAAGTAAATATAATAGTCTTGATTGAACTTTAATATCTTTACCTATTGGTAAAGCAAGAATATTTGTAGCTCGTTTTATTCTTTTTTTTGCAATTGGTTTTTTAGCTTTATTTGCTCAATTTATCTTAAATTTTATTATTTGTTTATCAACCCAAATCAACACTAAATGAATTTTGTTCTTTTTTGTTTCTAATATATTTATCAATCCATTTATTAATTTATTTTATATTTCATTATTTATTTTTATTGCCATCTTCTTCAAAAGAATTGGTTTTGCTATTGCTTCAATATTAATTGTTTTCTTATGAATAATTCCTATATTTACTAGATCTTTATCTATTAATCAAAACAAATTAGAATTTAATCCTCAAAATAGTAATTCTTTTGCTCAATTAACAGTTACTAAAAATAATGCAGTAGAAACATATATTGTTGATAAAATAAATCCAATCTATGTAAATAGTAATAAAGATGAAATTCAAGCAATTAACTCTTCACCAATTTATAGTTATTTTATTCCAGGAGAAATATTTGTTTCATTTGATGCTTTATTAATGAAAAATATTTTTAATATTAATGATTATGAAAATCATCAAATTGATAAAAATCATTCCTTACTAAAGAATTTATATCAAAATTATAATTTTTCAAATTATAATAATCAATATACAAACTTCTTAATTTTAAGACCTGAAGATATTAATCCTTTATTTTTAGATAATACAGAATATGAAGATTTATTAATGGGTAATATTAACAATATTATTACTACAAATGATAATAATTATATTGATATAAGTAATCAATTATTAGTTCAACAATTACTAGAAAATTTACAAAGTAATACAAGTATGAATTGAAATCAATTAGATAAAAAAGAAATCAATACTTTAAGTTGTTTATTAGGTATTAATCCAGCTTATAATCAATTATTTTATTATCAAAGAGATTATTCTTGATTATCACAAAAAACACCTAATTTATTATCAAAAATTGAAATGCAAATTAATCCTTCTCTAGCAAACTTATTGCAATACTTATGAACTAGTGAAAATACACAAAATAATATTAATAATACTTATGGAAATGCCAATCCTGTTTTTGATGATATAAATAATATTTATCCTTCAGTTAAAGATTTAGATGAAACAAAAGCTCCTTCTAGTTCAGATATTGACTTTATTAAAAATAGTTTGATTAGATTTCAAAATCAATCAATAGGATATTTAACAATTAATGGTACATATCAAAACATTAGTTCTTTAACTAATATTGATCCTTCAATTGTTGATAAAGCTTCATGAGGTAATTATGTTGATCAAAATACTTTTAGCGTTTATAATGCAAGAACATTCTTAAATAAGCTATCTAATAGTTTACCTAACTTATTTGCTATGTCTTTTAGTCCAAACAATGCTAACTTAAATCAATATTCTTATTACTTTTCAATAGAAGATAATACTTACTTATCTCATAGTGATATTTATATTACTGCTCTTGTTTTTATATTTATTGGTTCTTATGTTATAGCAATGAATAAATTTAAAAATAATAACTACAAAAATATGGAAAATCATTAATTTGTTTAAATTGCTGTTATTTCAACTAAAATGATAAAATTATATTGTTATTTAAACAATATATAAAACAATATATAACAATAAGAATAAATGAAAGTAAAGAAGCTATTATGTCTAAATTAAATTTAAAAAATAAAAAACTAAGAAGCATTATTGGAATTAGTGGTTTTTTAGCTGTTTCAGCAATTTGTGTTACTAGCGTTTCATTGTCATCTACTTTAAAAAATAATAATGTTGCTTCATCTACTAACTATTTAATGGGAGATCATACATTTAATAGTTATTTAGATTTAGAAAACTATATTCAACAAAGTTGTTTAATAGGTACTGCTGATATAGAAACTAGAAATAAATGATCTATTACCAAAAATGGACAAATGGTTTATTATACAGATCCTGCTTTATTAAGAGAAGCAGTTGCTAGTGAAATTCAAAAAATTTCTGGTACTACATCATTACAAAATATTGTATCTGATGATGTTAATGGAATTAGTTTTAATGATTTATCAAGAATTCAATTCAATAACAATATTGATAAAACAACAATTTATCGTGGTTTAAATAATTCTTTATATGAATCTGAAGACTTAGCTAAAAAATCATATTTTGCAGTTCATGATGCTTACTATTTCAATGGAATGTACTTCAAAAATAAAGAAGAATTACAATTATATTTATCTTCTGAATATTATGGTCAAAATGGAGAAGGATTTAAAACTAAAAATAATGCTGAAATTTCTATTTTAAGTTCAAATAATAATCATTCAAGTTCTATCAATAAAAACCATTTAATTGATCAAGGAACTTCAAATGAATCAATTAATGCCAAAATTGAATTTGCTAATTTTATTAAAACAAATAGTAATCAATATTTAGAAATCACTATGCCAGCAGATGGTACTAAATATTATTTATCTGCTTCAGATATTAATCCACTTAATATTAAAAATTTGATGTCAGATGTAGATTATACAAAAGTCTCAAGCACAAGTGGTAAATCATCATATCTTATTGATCTTTCAAAAGAGGATGCAAATACTTTATTTGGTCCTTATTTTACTATATCTACCGATGAAATTCAAAATATTACAAACACTAAGAGTTGAAGAAAAGTAAGTAATAATGATTGATTAGTAGCACAAGAAAAAGATGCACAACAAATTGCTAACTTTTTAGGAATTATTTTAGTTGAAGAAGAAGCTGCAACAGAATCTGAAGAAAATGCTTTACCAATAATTAACATTAAAAGTATTAACAAAGATTTAAAAACATATTTTAATAATTTAAAAGAGTTTAATGCAACTTTATATCAAGATTATTTAAACTTTATGAACACTATTCAACAAGGAAAAAGTTACAATACTTTTTATGCCATTATTCTTTCTTATTCATGAATTATTGATAGTTTAATTAACTATGGAGCTAAAAATAATTTAATTGAAGAAACAAGAGTAATATTTAATAAAATAGCTCAAGAAATTGATAAAAATATTGCTAAATTAATTCCTGCAGAACTTTTATATTCTTCTCAAAAAGGGCATGAAAAAGAAAAAATATCATTTGAAAAAATTTTAGATTTTAAATCAAATACAAAAGATTTTAATGCAGATATTAAATATTACACAGATCAAATTAGATACTTCTCTGAATTTATAAATGCTATTAATATTATTAATTTAGCAAATACAAATGCAACAATGGCTAATGGTCTTTTACCATATGATTTTACAATTTTAAATAACTTTATTAAAAATCAAAGAACAACAACTAATGGTAGTTATTCTTTAAATGCTCAATATGATAAACAATATGAAAAATTATGATTAATGTTTTCTTCAACAACAACTAATGATTTTTGATACCAATGAAAAGATGGTCGAAATATTGAAACAGCTACAGCTTTAGATGCTGAAGATTTAAGTTTAGCGGCTGATTTAACAATTAATACATCATTCTTTAATTCGGCTTATAAATTATTATTTGAACAAGCAAAAGCAAATTTAAAAAATAATCCAAATTCGACTGAATATAATAGTTCTATCTTTGAAAACTTTAAAAGCATAATTAATAAAGATAATTCATTTGGTAATATGTTTAAAAACTTAATCAATAATATTGATTACATCTCATTTCAAGATTTTATGTTATTTAATTTAATTTATAACATTTCTTTGCAACTAACAAATTATAAATATGAATTAACTAGAATTGATTTTCAAAATAGTAATTTACATGATGTTTTAATACAATTATTAAATAGAATTATTTTGGAAAATAGAAATAATGAAAATAATTCATTGAAAATAGTTTGTCAAGCTCTTACAAATTTAAAACCAGTTAATTGATTAGATAAATATTTTTCATCAATTAATCAAGATCAGGAAAAAATTAATCAATTAATTAGTGAGATTAAAAAAGGAAATAATAATTATGAAAGTTCATCGATAAGTAGATCTAATGCTAAAGATGTTTATAGTAATGTTAATAAATTCTTCAATAACTTAGATAAGATTTTAAATAATAATACAATTCTTAATAGTTTAAAAGATGGTACTTTAAATGACTTGATTAATAAGTTTAAATCATTATCAAAATCAATTACTAAATTCTTGCCATATTTAGATGTTGCTTTTGCTGTTTTAGATATTATACAAGGTACTTTTACTCCTAAAACAAATTATTATTCTTACATTTATACAAGTAACGATTCTTCAATTAGCTATATTTGAAATGGTGGACAAAAAACAACTATGTTTTGAGGTTTATTAACATTAAAAGAAGATGGTATTGATAAAATGAAATTAATTCAACCTCAAAAAATTACTTCAGCTTATGTTAAAGACCAATACTATTATGATGGTAAACTTTATGAAAGTTTAGACACATTAAAATATATTCAAGCAAAAGATATTATTAATGGTTTATATGTGCCTGTTTCTAATAATATTAGAAAAGTATTCTCATATCAACCTATTGCAACAAATACTCCTTTTTCATCAAAACCTAGTGATGTTTTTGATATATTAGGAGACTATCATGATATTAATAATTCTGAAAAAGAAACATTAGTTAATTCTATTTACATAAAAATTAAAAGCGATATTTTAAATAATACTAGTCAATCAAAATACTTTGTAAATAATTTAACATTTGCTAATGGTAATGTAATTAATAGTAATGATACTTACTCAATTCAAAAAGCTATAGAAACTGTTATTAGTGATATTAAACCAGTTAAAATAGTACAATTACCAAACATTGTTGATGGGAAACCAGATTATCAAAATGCAGAAGAAAATGAATATGTTATTCCTTTTAATTCATGATCACAAGCAAAAAATGTTGAATACAATAATACAGATAATAAATATATTATTTATGATCCCAATATTTCATCATTAACTTCAACAACCGAACTAACTAATGATGAAATTATTAACCATTTATTCTTACAATTTTCATCAATGTTTCAAGTAGAATCAAAAGAAGTTTTAACTAAAGATTTAAACTTTGCTAGATACTATGAAGATTTAAAAGATGCTAGAGAAGTTGAATTATACTTAGTAGGTGATTCAAGTCAACCAGGATCATACAAAGTATTTGATAGTTATAATCAAGCTCTTAACTATTTATTAACTAAATATGACTTTTCAGTATATTCAACAGTTTCAACTGTTAGTCAATATCAATTACCTGGACATGACGAAATTTTCTATTCAAAATCTGAATTAATTAATTGAGCTATTGAAAAAGGTGAAATTACTAAAGGAGGTGGAAGCTATGAATAAAAGAAACAAAATAATCTCAACTTTAACAGCATTTGTTTTAGCAATTCCTGTAATTGGTTCAACAGTTACTGCTTTAACTACTTCAATTACTAATAAATTAAATGAAGATAGCATTATAACAAGAAATAGTTACAAATATTTATGACAAGGTAAATATTACAATTCTTATCAAGATATTGTAAATCATATTCTTAATACATCTAATGATGTTGTAATAGGATTAGAACAATACTATGGAGATGTTAAGAATGCTATTTTTGATCAAGAAACTAAAAAAATTGATATTACTAAATTAAGACCTTTTGATTGACAAAATCCTCATAATCGAATTTCACCAGCTTGAATTAATGCTTTAGGTCAATATGTAAGAAGTTATGATGAAGCTAAAAACTCTTTTATTAACCTAGGTCTAGTAAGAAACTTCTATGCTGACACTTGTGGAAAACTATATTTAACATATGAAGAAGCAGAAGCTGTTAATAAAAAAGGTGTGCGCTTTGATGAAATTGCTTATTATGAAGTAAATGATAGTGCTAATAATAAAACAGTTCAAATTAATCCATTAAATAAAGAAGATATTGCAGTATTTCAAAAAATAGCTTTTGATAATATTAACAATGTTAATATTGATAACTTTTTTGCTTTTGATCTATTACAAGAAACAAACCAAGCAAAATCATCTAATTTAAAAACATTTACATCTTTAAATGAAAGTAATGAAATTTTTAGTTTAACAAGCAAACAATTAAATGATATTCTTTCAGACATAATTAGTGATTCAATAAAAGAATGAATCTTAAATTTAAGAGTAGATGTGCATTTAAGCTTATTAAATTACAATGATACTCTTTCACCAAATTATTCTTTCACTTCTTCTAATAGTGATTGAGTACAAAGCGTTAAAAGTAGTACAAATGCAGGAAATTGATGAAATAATATTAATGATAGAAGAGATGGAGTATTTAAACAAATTAGAATTAAAGATTTAGGTATTTTTGAATCATTTTTAGATCGAGATACAATGTTAAGTAGAGACTTGCAAAGAGATAAAATCTTTATAAAAATGGAAGAACAAAGAATATGATGATGAAACCAAAAAAGATCAAAATATATAGATGTAACTTTAAGTAAAGATTTATGAGCAGGGTTAGATAATGCTCCTACCCAAGACATTATTGTTAACATACATTGTGAAGGAGATGATCTTGCAGGTAAGCCTGAATTTGATGTAGATATTCTATCTCCTGGAACACGTAATGGAGCTGAATTATACTTTGGTGTTCAAATTCAAGACAATGAATATTTTAAAAAACAAGAAATTAACAATGATTGTGAAACTAAATTTAATACAGAGTTATTCTTTAGTACTAATAATGTTGAAAAAGAAAGTGTTTTCCAAAAAATTACTAAAGAATATATAGATAAAAGTGATACTCTAAGACAATATTCAGATAATATTAAAAATGATTTAAAAAATATCATAGATTTAATTAACAATGATACAACTACAGTAGAAGTCGAAAATAATGGAGTTATTGAAAAACAATCTATTAGGGATGAAGCTTTTAATAATAAAGTTGTGCTTAATAATGAATTCTTAGAAACTTTTTATACAATTTATGTAAAAGAATCAATGAAAAGTATTCATCATAGCAATACAAATGAATATGAAGGTTTTAATAATATATCAAAAACATTTTTTAATTCTAATTACAACAATTCATTTAATAATTCATTTAATTTTGAATTTACTAATAATACAAATAATAATTTTATATATTTAAATAATTACTTATCTAACTATATTTTGAACACAAAATTAAATAATTATTCTCAAGTTATTAAATATAAAAACATGCCTATTTTTAGTATTGATTTAATATCTAAAAATCCAAATGTATTAAATACTTATAATAATAATTTAACTGTATTAGAACAATTAAAAGATTTTTATAGAACCAATTTTAATAGTCCAAAAGTTATTAAAGTTAATAATATTTCTAATTACAATTGAAATGTTAATATTGATCAAGCAACATATTTCTATGATCTAAATAAATCTATTACAAATGTTGAAACTGATAGCTCAACCAATAGAAAATTATTTAGCATTGATCAAACAACTCAATATAAACCTATTGGTTGAGGAGTATCAACTAATAATACTAAAATTAAAATTAAAGATGGTATTTATGGAGCATTAAATGCTTACAATAATAATATTTTAAGTTTAAATAATATTGAGTATTCAACATATTCTAAATATGCAAATGACCATACAACTAATAATAATGTTGCTAGTGCAGATGATGTTCTTGTATTAAAAGAATATGATCAAGATAATGACTTAGTAAAATATGAAGAAGCGATTTATGGTAAATACTTAAGAGGGTATAGTTTCTCTGAAACTTTATTTAATCCTTCATTTGAATCAAAAACTATTAATGATAATAAATTAGTTTTAGATTCAGTTACAGAGGATGAATTAAGAAAGAAAATGATGTCTGCTTTACCTTCAAAAATTACTATCATTTTTGATATAAGTGGAAAAATAAGAAACCCTGGAGTTAATAGTGATGGAATCATTGATACATCAAATCCGGCTATCTATGATTCAGAACAGAATGTTATCAATAACTTAATGTGAACTACAGTTGTTGAAAAAGATCCACATAAATCATTCTATTTAGAAGATGATGGAACATATACTTTAATTGATAATACAGTTAATGCAATTTATCCATTATATTGAAATGGTAAAACCAATTATTTTGCTTCTTATGAAGATGCAGAAGCATACTTATTAGAATTAATTAAATTAGAAGCAGTAAAGGTTTTAATATAGGTGAAAAATATGAAGAAACATTTATTAAAATTATCAACTTTTGCATCATTACCTCTATTATCATTAGCAGCAATTTCTTGTTCTAATAATCAAAATATACCGCCACGTGATCATGAAATGATAAATTTTGAAACTGGTCTTGCTTTTAATTCAAAAGGTGAAATTACTAAATATTATTATTATGATACTAATGATTATACAAATATTGTTGTTCCAGAATATTTAGTTAATAATCGTTTATTAACATCTGAATATTATGGATATAAACAAAGAATAACTTCAATAGGGAATATGGTTTTTAGTGCTCAAACTAAATATGATGGAGCATCAGGACAATATAAACCTATATATAATGAGTATGCGCAATATTTAACTAGCATTACTTTACCTAATTCTATTGAATCTATAGGAGGAGACGCTTTTAGAGAAACTCCATTAACTGAAATTATTCTCCCTGATTCAGTAGTTACTATTGGAGGTGGAGCATTTCAATATTGCACAAATTTAACTAGTGTTAAATTATCTAAAAATACTAAATATATCGGTTTTGGTGCTTTTTCAGGAACAGGTATAACAAGTATAGAAATTCCTAATTCTGTATTATATATTGAATCTAATGCTTTTTATAATACAAAATTAAGCGGTTCACTTCACATACCTGATTCTGTAGTAACAATTGATGCAAGAGCTTTCGAAGGTACTCAACTTAAAGAAGTATCTATTTCAAAAGATTGCTGATATTCATCAAGCGCTTTCCCTTCAAATTGTGTAGTAACCAGAAGACCATAAGGATTTAATTATGTATACAAATCAAATAAATCATGACCCAATGTCTTGTTTGTACTATGAAACCTTAAATAAATCTATTACAAACATTAAAACTGATAGCTCAACCAATAGAAAATTATTTAGTATTGATCAATCAACTCAATATATACCTATTGGTTGAGGAGTATCAACTAATAATACTAAAATTAAAATTAAAGATGGTATTTATGGAGCATTAAATGCTTACAATAATAATATTTTAAAAAGTATTTAATTATTAAGTTTAAAGTAATTTGATAAAATTTAAATCATGTCCATTATTAGTAAGAAAAAGATGAATGAATTGTTAAATTTATCTAATGATCCTAAAATTGAATTAGTAGAAGAAACAAAGAAATCTTATAAAATTAAAATTACTGGAGATAAAGATAAAGTGAAAAAATCATCTTTTGAAAATAAAGTATTAGAGTTTATGTCAGATATGACAGAATTTGTTAAAGAACAAAAAGAATTTAATAATTCAGTAGTTGATTTTATGAAAGAACAAAAGGAATTTAATAAAGAACAAAAGGAATTCAACCATAAAGTTGATCAAAGATTAAATATTATCGAAGATAAATTAGATATTATTCAATCACTTCCAACTATTAAAAAAGAATTAAAAAATTTAAAGTAATTTATTTAACAAAAAACAAAAATATCCAATCGCAATTCTGATAAAAATAAAATTTAATTATTTTAATAATTTAGTTAAATATAGATATAAAATTACCAATTTCAATACCGATAATTCCTTGTATTTCATAATTTTACAATATTTATCAAAGTTGAAATATTCGGTGGGTGTCTTTCTTTTCTAATAATTTAAAGTATTTTTGTAGCTCTTCTTGAGTAACGGTGGTTCCTAATTTATATTTCTTAGTATTTTGTAAATAATTTTCTGCATTAATTACAAGTGCAATTAGATCACAATCATCTTGAGTTAAATTTTTGAAAGATTTGCCTTTTGGAATAAATTTTCTTATTTGCTTATGTTTTTGTTCAATGGTTCCTTTTTGCCATGAAGAATATGGATTAGTAGAAAATCATGGAATATTTAATTTAACTAGGTCGTAATTTTCAGTTCCATTGTCTGATGTAATCGATTTGATTTCTTGATTCATATTTTTGATGTTATTTTCTACTGCTTTAAAAAATTCATTACTTTGTTTATTTTCATAAATAGTTATGGATAATCTTCTAGATTTTCTATCAATCATTGTAGAAAGATATTTATTATCAGTTTTAGTTCCTTCTACTGTATCTACTTCAACATCACCATATCTAATTCTTTTATTGATAATTTCATCTCTTTGATCAATGCGTGTGGCAATGATTTTTTTGCCTATTTTATGGGGTTTTTTATAGTATTTTCCATATTTCAAGTATGGAAATATTCTCAATGTTACTCCACTCATTTTATTTTGCCTAATTAAGTAATACAAATGCTTTGGAGAATAATATAATCCTAATTTCTCTTTGATTATCTTGGATAAGGTTTTGGCAGAAGTTTTATTTCCGGTTGCTTTGGCTATTGTTTTTATTAATTTTGCAACTAATAGATGTTTTGCTAAATCTTTTTCTTCTTTTGTTATAGATAATTTTTTTCTTTTGTTATTTAGTCGAGAAAGATAAATATTTACATCATAATAATAGATCTTATAAGAATATTTTTTTATTCTATGATAACAATACGTTTTAGTTTTAAAAACATCTTTCTAATTGTTTCAACAGAATAATTTGTTAAGTTAGATATGAATTCATATCTTTTCATCATTTTTGGAATAAAGTTTTCTTGAGAAGAATCAGATATTTGATTCATTAACGCAAAGATTAAATTAATTTTTTCTAATTCTTTTTCAAATATAAATTGAAGTTTCATATAATTTAGTTGTCCTTTTTTTGGTTTTTTTATATTTTACAAGGACAGCCAGGGAGAAATCTCTGGTTTTTTATTTATCGGTATTCATTTTGGTAACTTTATAAGTTAAATATAGATATTAATGACATATATTTATATAGTATAATTAACAAATATATGAAATTTAATGAACTAAAAAATATTAATAGTGAATTATTAAAATCATTAAGTGAAATAAATTTTGAAACTTTAAGTCCAATCCAAGAAAAAACTATTCCTTATGCTCTTGAAGGTTTTGATATTATTGCTCAAGCTCCAACAGGAACAGGCAAAACAGCTTCTTTTGGTATTCCGATATTAAATAATTTAAATTCAGAATCTAATTACATTGAACATTTAGTAATAGCACCTACTAGAGAACTTTCAATGCAAATTTATAATCAATTTATTAAATTAGGTAAATATTTAAATCTAAAAATTGCTCTTATTATTGGTGGTGTTTCATATGAAAAACAATTTAAAGAATTAAGCAAAAAACCTAACATTATTATTGGTACACCAGGAAGAATTAATGATTTTATTAAAAATAAAAAAATTAATTTTGATCATATTAAAACTTTTACTTTAGATGAAGCTGATGAATTACTAAATATGGGATTTAAAGAAGAAATAGAAGCAATTATATCTAATTTAAATAGCGATCATCAAAGTTTCTTTTTTACAGCAACATTTGATGAGAAAATAAAAAATATGGCAAAAAAAATTGTAAAAGATGACCATAAAAATATTGAAATCTCTTCTGGATTAAAAACTTCTCAAACAATAACTCAAGAATATCTTTTAGTAAAAGAAAAAACCAAATTTGTTTCTTTAATTAAATTGTTACAGTATTACAAACCAAAATCTTTGGTCATTTTTTGTAGAACAAAAAAAAGAGTGGATGAATTGTGTGATGCATTAAAACAATTAGATTTTGATGCGATCGGACTACATGGTGATATTGCTCAAAAAAATAGATCATTTATTATGAATCAATTTAGAAATAATAAAAAACAAATCTTAGTTACAACAGATGTGGCAGCAAGAGGAATTGATATTCATCATATAGAATGAATTATTAATTTTGATTTACCTCAAGAAATTGAATATTACACTCATAGAATTGGAAGGGTTGGTAGAAATGGAATGTCAGGTTATTCTTTATCTTTTGTAAAAATAGATGAAATTGAACATTTAAGAGAAATTGAAATTAGAACAAATTCTCAAATTAAAGAAATTTTCTTACCAAAAGAAGAAGAAATTTATCAAAAATGAAGAATGCAAATTGATGAAAAGTTTCAAAAAATATTGAATCAAAATGAAGATAATCAATTTTCTTATTTAGAAAATGAATTAATGGAAAAATATACTCTTCATGATTTAGCAACAATTATTGCTTATTATTTACTACAAGACAAACATAAATATAAAAAAATAAATTTAACTCCTGAACCTTCTGTTATTTTAAAAGGACAAGCTAAAATAAGAAACATCAAAAATAGAATTAATAAATTTAATCATAATTCTAGAAGTAATAATTCAAAAAATAATAATAAAAAAAATAGAAGAGCAAAATGACAAAAATAAAAGAACACGATATTTTTATAACCACAACAGATACTGTTTTAGGTATTGGCGGAAAAGTTAATGATATTAATAAAGAAAAAATTTACAAAATCAAAAAAAGAGATTATACAAAACCACTAATTATTGTTATAGGTTCTTTAGAACAATTAAAATCTTTAGAAAACATTAATGAAGAACATTTAAAATACATTAATAAATATTGACCGGGTAATGTCACTTTAATTATTAATAATCAAGGATATCGAATGCCTAATAATAAAGGTTTGTTAAATCTTATTTTAAATGAAGGTCCTTTTTATTTAACATCATGTAATATTTCTAATCAAGAAACAATAAGAACAATTCAAGAAGCAAAAAAAATTTTTCCTAACTTAATTTATTTTGATTTTGGCCCAGGAAGCAATAAAGCTTCTCAAATTATTGACACAAAAACTGGAAAAGTAATTCGAGATTAATTAATGTTTTATCAATAAACATTCAATAACAAAATAAATAACTTATAATTTATTTATTATGAAAGAAAAAATATATTTAAGTAGCGATCATGCTGGATATGATTTAAAAGATAAAATTAAAAAATATTTGGAAGATCAAAAATATGAAGTAATAGATTTGGGTACTAATAATAATTATGATTCTGTGTCTTATTCAGAATATGGAAAAAAATTAGCTAAAAATGTTTTAAATGATAAAGGTTCTTATGGAATTGGTGTTTGTGGAACTGGTTTAGGTATTTCTTATTCTGTTAATCGTTTTAAAGGGATAAGAGGAGCTAGAGTAACTTCTGTAGAAGATGCTAAATTAGCTCGTGAACATAATGATGCTAATGTTTTATTATTTGGTGGTAGACAATTGAATATTGATCAAGTAGAAAAAATGATTGATCAATTTTTTAAATCTAAATATGAAGGTGGTAGACACCAAAAAAGAATAGATGAATTAGATGAATAATATCTACTTATTTATATTATTTATAATTTGTAATATAATTTTTAAGTACAATTACTCTAACGTTGTTAGTTTAGTTTTATTTAGAATGTTATTCTAAATATGTTACTTGTAAAACTTTGTACAAATTAATCAAAAGGAATTTAAAGATGAATCAAAGGTTTGTTAATAATTCATTTCTTAAATCACTTAAAAGATATTTCAAATTTGATACTTATGATGCAATATTAAAAAAAGAAATCATTGGTGGAATATCAACATTCTTAGCAATGGCTTATATTATTGCTATAAATCCATCAATTATTGGATTAAGTCCAATTGAACCTTGAAATGCTCCTGATACTACTTTTGCTAGTCAATATCAAGGTGGTTTATTCTTATCAACAGTTATTTCATCGTGTGTTGCAACATTTATCATGGGAATGTATGCAAGAATTCCAGTTGCACTAGCCCCTGGAATGGGATTAAATGCTTTCTTTGCATTTACAGTAGCTCAACAAATTGGTTTTAGTTCAGCACTTACTGTTACCATTTTATCTGGAATAGGATATTTTATTGTTGTAATCACTCCTGCAAGAGAAAAAATCAGTAAAATGATACCATCTAATTTAAAACTTGCTATTGGAGTTGGAATTGGATTTTTTATAGCTTATGTAGGTTTACAAAATACTGGAATCATTGTAAAAAATTCATCAGATTCACTAGTATCTAATTTAGGTAATCTTGGTCATCCGATGGTTTTATTGGCAATTGTTTTATTGGTTGTAGGACTTATTTTACATTATGCTAAAGTACCTAATGCAATTATCATTACCATGATATTAGGGGCTATTATTCTAATACCTATAGTTGTTTTAAATGCAACTGGAGTTGAAGGATATTCAGCAGATAACATTAATCCATTAATAGTTGGATATAAGAATTTTGAAACATTCCCTTCTGTTTTAAAAGCCGCATGAGAAGGATTTGCAAATGTTGAAATGTGAAAAAATCCAATAACTTATATTGGAGTTTTATCATTTCTATATATGGATTTCTTTGATACAACAGGAACATTGATTACTATAGATAAGTCAATCAATTTATCCCAAAAAGATATTGATTGATTAAAAAAAGCAAGTTATGTTGATGCAATAAGTACAATTATGGGAGCTTCAATTGGAGCTACTACAGTTACATCATTTGTAGAATCAACTGTTGGAGTTTCAGCAGGAGTTAGAACAGGATTTGCTTCTATTATTACAGCATTGTGTTTTGGTTTATCAATTGCTTTATGACCTATAATTCAAATTTTTATGCCAGTTGGTGCTTACCAACCAATAACTGGACCAATTTTAATTATTGTAGGAACAATCATGATAAATCAAATCAAACATTTTGAATGACAAATTTTAATTGATATACCAACTTTATTTATAACTATTATTGTTATGACTTTATCAAATTCTATTGCATATGGAATTGCCTTTGGAACAATTACATTTGTTTTATTAAATGGATCATTAGGTATTATTCAATTATTATTCAAAAAGAGCAAAAAAATAATTAATACTTTACAAATTCCAATGTCAGAAGATGGTGTTAATATTATTGCTCGAGAATTTTATTATTGTAAAAGATTAAATTGGACATTAATTTTAATATCTGTATTATCAATAGCTTATATCATATTGCAAAATGGAATGACTTATTTAGGTTGATTTATATAAAAGAATTAAATCTAGGTTTAACCTAGATTTTTATTTCATTTCATATTTAATAGGATCAATTTCTTGATATTCTCCTTCATCTAAATTTAAATCATAAAGATTTATTTTTCCTACTCTTATTCTTTTTAAATCAATAACTGAATTTTTAACAATTGCAAATAATCTTTTAACTTGATGATATTTACCTTCAGTTAAAATAATATTTAATTTATTTCTGTTGATATTTAGAATTTGAAAAGGCTTTAATTTTTTTCCATCTAAAACAATATCTTTTTGTAGCTCTTCAAACATTTCTTTTGTAAATTCTTTTTCTAAAACTACTTCATATTCTTTTTCAACATGGTATTTATTATTTTTAATTTTATGGGTAAATTGACCATCATTAGTAATTAATACTAATCCTGTAGTATCTTTATCTAATCTACCAATAATATGCAAATTTTTTCAATTATTTTCTTCAATTAAATTTAAAACGCTTTCTCCTTCTTTATCGCTATTAGAACAAATATAATCTTTTGGTTTATTTAAAGCTAAATAAATAAATTCTTTATTAGAAATAACTAAATCATTAATTTTGACAATATCATTTAAAACATCAATTTTATATGTGGCTTCTATTATAATTTTGTCATTAACCAAAACCATTTTCTTTCTAATTATTTTATTAACTTCTTTTCTAGAATAAAAAGTATTATTAGCAATAAATTTATCTAATCTCATAACTATTATTTTATTCATAAATTAATAATTAATTAAATATAAAATGCACTTTATTAATAAGAATAAAATAATAATTTATAATTTAATTATGTCATTAAAATTAGTAACAAATTTTAAACCTTCAGGAGATCAACCAGAAGCCATTAAAAAATTGGTTCAAGGTGTAAAAAATAATGTCAAAAATCAAGTTTTATTAGGAGTAACAGGTAGTGGTAAAACTTTTACAATTGCTAATGTGATTAATGAATTGCAAAGACCTGTTTTAGTTTTATCTCATAACAAAACTTTAGCTTCACAATTATATTCTGAATTAAAATCTTTTTTTCCTCACAATAATGTTGAATATTTTGTTTCTTATTTTGATTACTATCGTCCTGAATCTTATTTACCCCAATCAGATGTTTATGTAGAAAAAACATCTAAAACTAATCATGATTTAGAAATGATGAGAATGTCAACTATGAATTCTTTATTAACTTCTAAAGAAACTATTGTAGTAGCTTCAGTAGCAGCAATTTATGGTGCTAACAAACCTGAAGAATATAAAAATTCTTTTTTAAATATTTCTGTTGGTCAAAACATTAAGAGAAATGATTTCTTTGTTATGTTGGTTCAACAACAATATCAAAGAAATCAAATATCAATTGAAAGTGGTGAATTTAGTGTTAAAGGAGATGTTGTAGAAATAGCTCCTGGTTGAACTCATCATTATAATTTAAGAATTGAATTTTTTGATGATACTATTGAATCAATTAAAAAAATTGATCCATTAACTAAAAAAATTATCTCCAAAGAAGATCATGCTTTAATTTTTCCAGCAAGTTCTTATGTTGTAGAATCAAATAACATTGATGGAACTATACAATTAATTGAACTTGAATTAGAAAATAGATTAAAAGAATTCAAAAAACAAGAAAAAAACTTAGAATATCAAAGATTAAAAGATCGTACTAAAAACGATTTAGATTCTTTAAAAGAATTTGGTTATTGCTCAGGTATAGAAAATTATTCTCGTCATATTGATCGAAGAAAAGAGGGTGAAAAACCTTATACTTTATTTGATTATTTACCCAAAAATACTTTGTTAATTATAGATGAATCACATATGATGATTCCCCAATTAAATGGAATGTATAATGGAGATCATGCTAGAAAAATGAATCTAGTGGATTATGGTTTTCGTTTGCCTTCAGCTTTAGATAATCGACCTTTAAAATTCAAAGAATTCGAAGAATATGATTTTCAAAAAATTTATATTTCAGCAACCCCAGGTAATTATGAATTAAATCTTACTAATGGAGAAGTTGTTACTCAATATATTAGACCAACAGGTCTTTTAGATCCTGTTATTGAAATTCATCCAGCAAAAAATCAAGTTGATGATATGTATGATGAATTACAAAAACAAATTAAAAATAAAGAAAGAACAATCATTGTTACTACAACTAAAAAAACAGCTGAAGAGCTAACTAAATTCTTTCAAAGTAAAAAAATCAAAATTGCTTATATTCATTCAGAACATAAAACTTTAGAAAGAAATGAAATTCTACGTAAATTAAGAAAAGGGATTTATGATGTTGTTATAGGAATCAATCTACTAAGAGAAGGAATAGATTTGCCTGAAGTGAGTTTAATTATGGTTTTAGATGCTGATAAAGAATCATTTTTTAGGTCAAAATCTTCTTTAATTCAAATTGTTGGTCGAGCTGCTAGAAATGAAAATGGACGAGTAATTTTTTATGCAGATAGTATCAGCAAAAGCATGCAAGCTACAATTGATGATAATTTAATGAAAAGAGAAATTCAAACAAAATATAATAAAGAAAACAACATTATTCCTCACACAGTTAAAAAACCAATATTCGAACCAATAGAAGGACATGATATTTCTAATGCTATTAAATTAATTCAAAATCAAAAATCTAATAGCAAGAAAAAAGAAATAGAAATTAAAAAAATAATTGAAGATTTAAGAAATGAAATGAAAAAAGCTGCAGAAAAAATGGATTTTGAAAGAGCTACCCAATTAAGAGATATGATTTTAGAATTAGAAACTGAATAATCTAAAGTTGTGTATAATATAAATCTATGAATAGATTTAACAAATTTTTAATAAATGTTCCTATATTATCATTTTCACCTGTTTTATTTGTTGTTTCATGTGGTGAAAATGTTGCTAGTGATTCAAATTATCAAAAAGAAATTACAAATAAATTTAAAAATTCTTTTATTGAAAATCCTAATTTAATTACAACTAAAAATATTGGTTTAGATGTTATTAAAAACTTTGTAACTTTTACTTCTTGATCAAGTGTTGATGAATTATTAGGAGCGAATTTTTTAGGAAAATATTTTACTATTAACAATGAATTAAATACTTTATTAACAAATAATAATTTTGAAATTTATAAAAATATTAAAAAAATTGTAATTCAACCTCAAGAAAATACTAAAAATTTAACTATCATTTTCTATTTATTTAATTCATTAAATGATAGCAATATTGTTTCATATACAGTTTTAGATGCTTTAAATACTAATTTTGTATATGAAAATATGATTAATATTAGTTTAAATTCTTCTTTTAAAAAATATCAAAATGCTGAAGCATTTAATCAAGAATGAAGCAAAATTAGCGATCCTCAAAAATGTACTGAAAATGATTTAAAAGCTTTTTTAGAAAAAATATTTACTTCTACTACAGCAAATTGAACTAACAAGATTTTTACAGCATACCAAAATAACAAAATACAAATTAGAAATAGTAATTATAAAATTACGATCCAACTTTTAACAGATGCAATTAATGAGGGTTATATTTTTGATATTACTTCAACATCAGGGTTAAATACAAAAGATGTGTTCTTCACTTCTCAAACTCTAATAAATAATTAAGGTTAAAATGATTATTAAAGATGAAATAGTTATTAAAGTAGAATATCAAGATCGAATTGATAAATATATATCAGATCATACAGATATTTCAAGAAATGATATTAAGGATATTATTAAAGATTATGGTGTTTTTGTAGATGAAACTGTTGAAGTAAGAAAGCCTAATTTCATTGTAAAACCTAATCATGTTATTAAAATTACAAAAAAAATTGTTAAAGATGATTATAATCTCGAGCCACAGAATATTCCTTTAGATATTGTTTATGAAGATGAGCATATAGTAGTAATTAACAAACCTTCAGGGATGATTGTTCATCCAGCTCCCGGAAATTATGATAAATCTTTAGTAAATGCCCTACTCTATCATTTTAAAAATCTATCAAATTTAAATGGGCCAATTAGACCAGGGATTATTCATAGAATTGATAAACATACTTCCGGTTTATTGATAGTAGCCAAAACTAATCAAGCTCATCGCTATTTCGCAGATTTAATAAAAAAGCATGAAGTTAATCGCGAATACTTAGCAATTGCTAAAGGTGTTATTAATAATATTATTCATATTGATGTACCAATTGGAAGAAATCCTCATGATTTTCAAAAAATGATGGTAAGTAAGATAAATAGCAAAAATGCTTATACGGATATTTACCCTATTCATAATTTTGATAATAAATATACTTTAGTTAAATGTGTTTTAAAAACAGGAAGAACCCATCAAATAAGAGTCCATTTAAAATACATTAATCACCCTGTTTTAGGAGATGATTTATATGATCAATATTTGGATGAATTTAGACAAAGACTTCATGCTTATAAATTATCATTCAAACATATTAATGGAAAGGATATGGAATTCATTGCAGACTGTCCTAAGGAATTTTATGAAAATGTTCCAGAAATTTATAAGCCTAATTAATTTTTTTAAAAAAGTATTATAATTAATTTAGTTAGTTATTTAGATAACAAAATTAGCGATAGTGTTGGTTTCATAATAATTAATTATATTTGCATAGAGTTGTTGGTTTTTATATGACGTTATTTGTAATTATTACTAATAAATTATATTTTTCACAAGAAATTATTAAATATTTTAAAACACAAAATATGTGTAATACTTTTAATTTTGTCTTTTTACCAATTGGTTTGGATCAAGGTAGTGAAAAAGAAATATTAAGAATTATTAATGACAGAGTGAATGAATTAAAGAAAATTGAAGTTGTTGTTGTTTTCTCGGATGCAGGATTATCTACTAAATTAGCTAAACAAATTAATTTAGAAAATCCAGAAATTAAATTATTTAGATCAAAAGGATCTTTGATTGAAAATGGATATCTAACTTATATTATGTCAAATACTAAAGTACCTAATCAAATAGTAGAACAAATCATTAATGAAAATATTGATAAAGAATAAAAAAAAAATTAATTTTCTTGTTTTATATTTAAAAGAACATATAACATTGTGCGTTTAATTCTACTAGATGTATATCTTTTAGAATTAACACGATTTACAAATTCATCATATGAAGGAGCATCAATATGTTTTTTAAATAAATTTTCCATACCTTCAGAAATTAATTTTATTTTCTTTAATTCTTCATTAGGGGTATTTTTTACAATATCTTGAAAATTAGAATAATAATTTTCAATTCTATCAGGTACTTTATCAAAAATCATTGGTGTAAATTGCTTGTATTCTAAGTTATTATCAAAAATTAATTTTCTAATATAAGTAGCACTTGCAATATTATTTGAGGGAATCATAGAATGAAAATCATTCGTTCTTTTTATACAAAAAGCCTTTATTGGATAATTATTATTCACAATTGCTTTAACATATTCTAAACCTAAAATATCATTTGGTAAAGTAAATGATTTTCCTATTAATTCTTCTAATACTATTTGATTTGCTTTGGGAAAAGAAATCCCTGTTTTCATTGCTTTTTTTATTTTTTGATAATATAAATCATTATTATCTTTAATTGTTTTTGCAACTAAATAAAAATTATCTATATCATTAGTTTCTGAACCAAAGACAAGATAATCTATATTATGTTTACTTAATTCTTTAATTGCCCCTTGAGCAAAAATATGAGCTGCTTGAGTAGCAAATTCAAATGGCAATTCATAAACTTCATCAACATTGTTTTGCAATGCAATGTTTTTTCTTACTTCAAATGGAGCGATTGCTAATTCTCCACGTTGTACATACTTACCTGATAAAATGACAATGATTTGAGATTGAGGCCATCTTTTTTTAATTTCATTTATTTGGTAAATATGTCCATTATGAAAAGGATTATATTCAGCTATAATACCTATTCTTAATATTTTTTCTTTATTCATAATTAAATTGATTTACAATTTGTAATTTTAAATATTAAAATTAAATTCTCAAACCAGTTGATTGTTTGGTAAACGATAAGGACAATATTTAGTTATTGTTTGATTATTTGCAGTTTTAATTACTTGTGAATTTTTTAATTTAAAAATTAACTTATAAGATTTGCTATTAGCATCATTTAATTCTATACTAATTTGATCAAATCAATTTTGATCAATAGCTTCAGTAGTATAGCGATCTAATTCATAATTAGCATTTTGCATTTTAATAACTTTTTTGATTTTTTCAATAAAAGTTAAATTATTAAATGTTGCATAATTTGGAGCTTCTTTTTTTACTTTATTTTCATCAATAGCTCAATTCATTACTTTGAAATCTGTACTTTCACTTCCACAAGAAACTACTAATGGAATAATTGCTATATTTGATAATAAAGTTAAACCTAAAAATATTTTTTTTCTTTATCATAATTAATTATTTTTTTTAATTCTAATTTCTTTAAGTCTTGATGATTTACCTTTTAAATCTCTCATGTAATATAATTTTGCTCTTCTAATTTTATTTCTTCTTAAAATTTCAATAGAAGAAATATTAGGATTATGAACTGGGAAAGTTCTTTCTACACCAATTCCATAAGATATTTTTCTAACTGTAAAAGTTTCTTTTGTTCCTGAATGTTTTTTAGCAATAACTAAACCTTCAAAAATTTGAATTCTAGTTTTTTCTCCTTCTTTGATTCTAACGTGAACTTTTACATTGTCACCAACTTCAAATTTTGGTAAATCATTACGTTTTTGTTTTTTTTCAATTTTTTCAATTAAATTATTAATCATTATTTGTCCTTTCTAAAAGATCTGGTCTTTTTTTCTTAGTATTTTTTATTGCCATATCTTCTCTTCATTTTTCTATTTCTTTATGATTACCATTTAATAATACTTCTGGTACTTTCATTCCTTTATAATTTGCAGGTCTTGTATATTGAGGATAATCTAAAAGATTTTTTTGAAATGAATCATTAGTAAAACTTTCTTTTTTGATTACATTTGGAACTAATCTAATGATTGCATCAGCTACAATCATAGAAGGTAATTCTCCTCCTGTTAAAACATAATCTCCAATTGATATTTCTTCATCTACTAAGTTTGATATTCTTTCATCAAAACCTTCATATCTTCCTGCTATCAATGTAATTGAATCTTCTTTTGCTAATTCATTTGCTAATTTTTGATTAAATGGTTTTCCTTGAGGTGTTAATAAAATAATTTTTGTTTTTTCTTTAATTGAAGCTAATGCTCGATCAATAGGTTCGATCATCAACAACATTCCAGAACCACCACCATAAATTTCATCATCAACTTTTTTTTGCTTATGCAATGTAAATTCTCGAAAATCTATTACATTAATGTCTATTATTTTCTTTTGAATTGCTTTTGCTACTATTGATTCAGATTTAAAAGCATCATAATATTTTGGAAATATTGTCAAGAAATTAATTTTCATTTATTTTAACTATAACTATTTAACTTCTTTTTTGGCTTTTGATGATTCTTTTTTAGGTTGTTTTTTAACAGTTTTTGCTTTATTAGCTTTTGCTTCTTTTGCCTTTGATTTTACTTTTCTACTTTTTGCTTTTTTAACTTTTTTTTGTGGTTTTTGTTTATTAAATTCAGCAATTAATTTTTCTTTAGTAAACAAATCTTTTGCAGTATCTGTTAATTGAGCACCATTAGTTAATCATTTAAAAGCTAAATCTTTTTCAATTTTTAATTCTTTACTATGTGGATTGTAGAATCCGATTTCTTCAATAAATTTTCCATCTCTAGGTGCTTTTGCATCTGCTACTACAATTCTATAGATAGCATTAAATTTGTTACCTATACGTTTTAATCTAATTTTTACCATTTATCCTCCTCTAATTTTTAAAAAATTAAATTTTAATTATTTTATCATAAATAATTTAGATGTGTCAAGCATTTTTGCTAGACACTTAATAAAATCCGAATTTATCTAATTGTTACATTTTTTGCTCAATCTATTCTGTAATAAACAACTTCATAAATTAATCATTTAACAATATCTGAAATATAAAAAATAAAATAAGACCAAGCAAAGATAATGTTTAATTTTGTTAATCCTAAAACAATCATAAGTAATCATAGAATTTGGAAAATTCCTCCTAAAGATTCTATTAATGCCACAACATTAGTTCTTCCGCCAATAGAAATAATTCTATTTCTTGATACAAATCAAACAAACATTGGAATAAAAACAATAATACCTATTAAACTATTTTTAATATTTTGTAAAAATTCATATTGACCCTCATTTAAAATTTGATCCAAACTCATTCCAATAGGAATCTCTTTTATATTTAATTTATAATAGTTTCTTAGTTCTTTTAAATATCCTTCAGATAAGAAAGTCATGTATTGAGTGGTAAAAGCAAATATTAAAGCAATCAAACCAATTATAATTCCTAAAACAAAATGATATCCTTGTAATTGCTTTGCATTTTTTTTAGCTTCATCTATTTTATTATCTCCCAATTCTTTTCCTACATAAACTGCTACTGTTGCACTCAAAGATTCAAAAGTAGTTCAAAAAATATTAAAGAACATCCCTGTGATACCTAAAATAGTTGCTGCAGAAATTCTTAAATAGTCATTCCCTATTTTTCCTATAGGATATCCTAAATTTCATAATGTAAATCTAAGAGTAATGGTTAAAGAACCAATAACAAACAAAATAAAAGATGGTAATCTTCTTAAAAATTGTTGAAAAATTTCTCTTGATATTTGAAATATTTTAAAAATATTTATAAATAAAATTCTTTCTTTAAATCAAATTCAAATTGATAAAAATATTATTTCAATTGATAGAGAAATAATTGTAGAATAAGCTAAAAAAACAATTCTTTGATTTAAAGCATAAATAAAAATTGAATTAAAAATAATATTAATAATTACAGTTAATAATGATGTAAGCAATGATATAAATCCATGATTTTTTTCTCTAATAATCATTTGTAAAGTAAATGCTCAAGCATTTAAAACTCATGATATTGCTATTATTCTTAAATATTCATTGGCGTTATTTCTCACATTTTGTGAAATTTGATCATCAAAGCTCGAAATAACTCTAATCATAAAATCACTAAAACAAATGCAAGGAATTGCAAAAAATAAAGCTATTCCAACTGCAAAAAGCATTCTTAAATTTATTACTTCTTTTACTTTATTCCACTCTTTCTTACCAACATATTGAGAAAAGAGGGCGGTTCCAATAATTGTAGTTACAGCAATTATTTCTAATTGAATTTCAGTTCAAGCATTAGCATGAGCTAATGATTCATTACCACCTGGTGAAGTAATTGCCATGAAATTATCAACAAAAGCATTTAAAGAAAAAACTAAAGATGAAAAAACAACAGGTAAAGCTGTAAAAGTAAAAGCTTTTCAAACTTTTTTATTATTTGGTAAATTATTTTTTAGAATTAGAAGAATTTTTTCTCAGTACTTTTTAATCATTTAATTTTTCAATTATTTAACAATTAATGATTCTTCATTCATAGAAGCTGGTTTTTTGATATTCATATAATCTAAAATAGTTGGAGCAATATTTGCTAACTTTCCATCCTTTAATTTAATTGATTTATCTGTACTGATCAACATTACTGGACTTGAAGTATGTTTTGTAGCAGGATTTCCTTTTTCATCTTCTGTTATTTCGGCATTTCCATGATCTGCAGTAATAAATAAAACTCCACCAATTTCTTCAACTCAATCTTTTATTCTTTTAATTTGAGAATCTAAAAATGAAACAGCTTCAATAGTAGATTTTAAATTACCTGTATGACCAACCATATCAGGGTTTGCAAAATTCATAATTACTAAATCATAATTTTTACCATTTTCAATTAAATAATCTGTTATCCCTTTAGCAGACATATGAGGTGCATCTGCATATGATTCAATTTTTAAAGATTCAATCATTTTTTTATCCATATTTGGATAAACAATATCTACTCCACCATCCATAAAGAAAGTAACATGAGCATATTTTTGAGTTTCAGCTAATCTTAATTGTTTTAATCCATTTTCAGAAATTACTTTTCCAATTGGATTTTTTACTTCCATTTCTGAATATGCAACTATAGTATCTAATCCTTCATATTTCATCATAGAAATAAATTTATTTATTTTTACAGGTGTTGATGGTTTAGCATCATAAACATTAGATCCAATAAATAAATGAGTTAATTGTCTTGCCCGATCTGGTCTAAAGTTAAAGAAAATAATTGAATCACCATCTTTGACAAAGTTAGCTTTTGGATTAATTGCTGGAACTAAAAATTCATCTGTTATGTTTTCTTGATATTGTTTATTAACATATTCTGTACCAGAAGAAAATGTTTTGTCTGATTTACCTAAAATAGCTTGATAAGCTTTTTCATTACGGTCAAACATTTTGTCACGATCCATAGCATAAAATCTACCTGAAATTGAAGCTAAATTATAATTATATTTTGCTAATTGTTTTTCTAATTTTTCCATAGAAGATAATATTGATTTAGGAGCAACATCTCTTCCATCACCAAAAACATGAACAGAAACATTTTTTACCCCATTTTCATGAGCTGCATCTATTAATAAAAATAAATGTTCTTCTAGTGAATGAACTCCACCTGGTGATAATAATCCCATTAAATGTAAAGTTGCATTATTTTTTTTCACATCATCAAATGCTTCTTTAAAAAATTTATTAGATTTAAATTTGTTATCTTCAATTTCTTTACCTATTAAAGATAATCCTGTATATACTATTTCTCCTGCTCCAATATTTAAATGTCCTACTTCTGAATTACCCATTTGACCTTTTGGTAATCCTACATATTCTCCTGAAGCTTGAATAATTGAATTAGGATAATTTTTAAACAAATCATCAAAAGTAGGTGTTTTTGCTTGTTTAAAACCGTTTCCTTGCACCTCATCTCTTAGCCCTAAACCATCAATAACACATAAAACTACTGGTTTTTTCATTTTTTTCTCCTTTTATATATAAATAAATAAAATACTAAACTTTTTTTATCTTGGTTAACTTATTTTAATTATATATTCTGATTATCAATTTTTATGGATAAATTTCATTTATATCTTCATTTCTTTTGCAAAACAACAGTTTTGAAATTAAAACTTACATTTTTCAAAAAAATATTTGCATTTCTTTCATTTATATATAAATTTATTTAATTTATATTGATCAAAAATTATGTTTTCATCTTGCAAAATCCCAAAAAAATTTGAGCAAATTTAAATAATTATGTATAATTTTGGGTGATAGTGGTAGAAAGTGGGTGAAAATGTTCATAGGTCAATTTGAGCGTAGTATTGATTCTAAAAATAGAGTTGTATTACCTCCAAGTTTCAAAAATGACTTAGGGAATATTTTTTACCTTACTATTTCCTCTGGAAAAAAATTAGAAATTAGAAATGTACAAGAATTTGAGAATTTTGTGGATAAAATTGATCAAAACAATCAGTTAGATCCTAATATTCAAAAATATAAAAGATTTATTCTTGCTCGTACTATTAAAGTAGAAACAGATAAATTAGGGCGTTTTTTAATTCCTGAAAATTTTCTAAAGGCTATTGCTATCAAAAAAACAATTTCATTTGTAGGAATGGGAAGAATTATAGAAATATGAGCTTCTGAAAACCTAGAAATGCAATTGGATGAGTTGGAAAATGATTCAACTATTGATGATCTAGCTGCTGAAATGCTTAAAAAAGGATACAAATTATAATGCATATTCCTGTTATGTTGAATGAAGTTATTGACTCATTAAACATAAAACCTGATGGAATCTATGTTGATTTAACCCTTGGTAGAGCAGGTCATGCTGAAGCTATACTCAAAAATATCGTAAACGGTAAATTAATAGCGTTTGATAAAGACAAAATTGCTATTGAGGAGTCTCGGGGCCGTCTTGTTGAAGTTAATAATCATTTCCAGTTAATTCATTCGGATTTCAAAAATTTTAAAGATGAATTAGCTAAATTAGGAATAAAGAAAGTTGATGGTATTATTGCAGATTTAGGTGTTTCATCACCTCAACTCGAAAATAAAGATCGTGGATTTTCTTACAATAAAGATGGTTATTTAGACATGAGAATGAATCAAGATCAATCATTAAAAGCATGAGATATAGTAAATAATTGAAGTGAAGAAGATATAGTAAATATTTTTATTAATAACGCAGATGTAAAAATGCCAAAAAGGATAGCGAATGCCATTATTAAAAATAGACCTATTAATTCTACACTTGAATTAGTAGAAACTATTAAATCATGTTTACCAGCTAAAATTATTAGACAAAAAAATCCAGCAAAAACTGTATTTCAAGCAATAAGAGTAGCTGTAAATAATGAATTGGAGTCTCTTGAGTGCATTTTAAAAGATTCAATAGATTTACTAAATCCAAATGGTGTATTAGCAATAATAACTTTCCATTCTATTGAAGATCGGATTGTAAAAAACTTTTTTGGTGATTTGATCAAAAGTAAACATGATCCAAAAATTCCAATTCAAGAGGAAAAAAAATTTTTTGTTAAAGTTTTATATCCTAAAGAAGAAGAGATTCTAACAAATAAAAGGGCTCGAAGTGCTAAGTTAAGAATTTTACACAAAATTTAGAAATTAAAAAAGGATGAATTATGAATAAAAATGTTGTGGTAAATGCTTTTATCAGTCAAAACAATATTAAAATTATTGCTACTGCTAAATTGAATAATCATATTATTAATATTCATGAAGAGTCTATTTCAAAAAACAATAATTTCGAAAATAGAAATGAAATAAAAAATTCTATTAAGAACATTATCGATACTATTGAAGGAAAAATATCTCAAAAAATTAAATCAATAGATATCATTTTTGATGATTTTATGAAATCTTCTAAATTCTTAAATTTCTCAACTAGAATTATTGAAGAAAAAATTGAATGTAATGAGAAAAAATTTTTAAATTCTGAAGATTATGAATTAATTGTGAAAAAAAGCAAAAATAATTCATCTTTAAATTCAAATGATGAAATTTTAATATCTGTTACACCTTTTAAATTCTTTTATATTGAAAGCGGTGAACTTTTAGAAAAAGAATCAAATCTATTTCCATTTAATAAGAAAATAAAAAAACTAAAAATATTATTTTCAAATAGATATATGGACAAAAAAAATTATCAAAAAATCATGGATTTATTTGATAAGTTAAATAATGTAAAAATTAAGAATGTTGTTCTTGAATCACAAATTGCAATTTATGATGATAGTTTTATTAACAAAAACCTTAATAAAAATAATCAATTAAGTTTTGCATTATCAATTCAAAAGCATCAAACTAAGTTAATAACAAGTATTAATAATATTGTTATAAAAACAGATACATTAAATTATTGTTTTTCTGATCTAATTGAAAAAATATCTATGGATTTTGATATTTCTCATTATGAAGCAAAAAAATTAATTGAATGCTATGGAGATTTAGATAATAATAACAATGACAAAAATATTTATTTTTCTCACTCAATTAAAAAAGATATTTCTAAATGTATTAAACAAATAAATATTTCTGATGTTATAAAATCATTTCTAAAATCAATTTGCAAGCAAGCTAATGCCATTATTATGGATTCAAAACTTAAAGGCAACAAAGTGCTAAATGACAAAATTGAATTAAATATAATTGGTTATTTATCAAAAATCAGTAACATGAAACAATATTGCTTGAAATATTTTAACAATGAAATAATAAAAGTAAATATGGTTGAAAATGATGAATCAATATATAAATGAAATAAAATATATATGTATTCTAAAAAATTATGAGTTTACACAAGTATTTTAAATCATTTAAAATCAGATAATTTCTATTATAGTATTAACTATAATAATAATTATTCTAAAAGACATTTATTGACAGAAGCATCGTCTAAAAGACATTCAAATGTATTATTAGCATAATTTAGAAATAAAAAATGAAGGATCAAAATAGTTCATTAATGAAAATAGTAGTTATTGGTGTAGGTGGAACTGGTTGTAAAGTTGTTAACATTGTTGAAAACGAAAACAACTTATCTAATTCAGATGTTAATTTTATTTACATTGATAGCAATGAAAATTCATTAAAAAATTATGAAGAAAATTCATCAATATTACTAAAAGATGATGAAAATACAAAAAATTTTGATGATGTAAACGTTTTAAAAAATGCTACATATAATTCATTAAATTTAATTAAAGAAAGAATTGTTGATGCTAATATCGTAATTATTTGCTCAGGATTTGGTGGTATCACCGGAACAGGAGCTTTACCTATTATTGCTAAACTTTCAAAAGAAATGAGTATTCTAACTATTGCAGTAGTTACTACTCCATTCTCTTATGAAGGAATTGCAAAAGAAGTAAATGCCCTTGCAGGTTTAAATAGTTTAAAAGAAAATATTGATGTATTAATCCCTATTTCTAATAATCGTATTTTAAACAACTATCCTGACATTGTAGTTGCAGATATGTTTAAATTAATTAACAAACTTTTAAAAAATACTTTAAATTATTTTATTAACTTATTTTCAGACAAACAAGACTTTAAAGTTTCTTGAAATGAAGTAATTCAGTGTCTAAAAGACAAAAAAGAATCTTATATAGGTTTTGGTTCTGGAATTGGTAAAAATAAAATATCTAGAGCAATTAATCAAGCAACTGATTCGAAAATTATTGACACTAAATTTGTTAATTCAAAAAATGTTGTGATGCTAATTGTTGCTGATTCAAGTTTTACTGCGGCACAAATTAATGAAGTTAAAGAAGAAATTAAACAAAAAACAAGAACTGATCATTTAAATATAATACTTTCTTTTAATACTGATAAAAGTTTAGTAAATGAAATTAGAGTATCATTAATATCAACATTTAGTTCAAATACACCTAAAGAAAAATCTTTAGAAAAAGATTTGTTGCAAAAATCTCAAGAAATCTTGTTAAAAATTGGCAATACTTTGGAAAATGAAATGAATGGTCATATCACTGGAGAATTAAATACAGATCAATACAGTATTGAAGAAGTAAATAACTATATTGAAGATAAAAATCTAAATGATGATCTTATTGTAAGTGAAGAAAGCAAAGATGAAGATGACATTCCATTTTTTTTAAAATAATTTTAATTGATGTTTCGAAAATTTGGTTATTTTGATAAAAATTTTGTCTTCAAAATCTTAGTATCTAAAGACCTAGCACATGTGGCTAGGTTTTTTATTGCTGATTTTTGTTTCTTTGATTTTGTTGTAAATTTTTATTAATTATTCAATCATTAGTAAGGTCTAACTTCATTTTTATTTAATGTTATAGTAAATTCAATAGTTGGTGAATTTGCGTGAAGATTTAATGTTTTTGAATATCAATCACTTGATCCTGTGGCATTTGAATTATATTGAAAAATATCTCTATTAGAATTTGTTATATAATCAATATAAATTTCTCTATAATAAGTGCCAGTAGTTCTAGTTATACTTGTTGATGATGCTCTATAATTTATAATTAAAAAAGTAAAATATTTTTATTGAGTTTAATATTATAAAAAATCTAGCATATGTTGCTAGATTATTTATTAATTTTCATATTTA
Organism: Metamycoplasma sualvi; assembly: GCF_045276925.1. Classification (GTDB taxonomy): domain Bacteria; phylum Bacillota_I; class Bacilli_A; order Mycoplasmatales; family Metamycoplasmataceae; genus UBA710. The sequence continues at coordinate 229,902 of NZ_CP174167.1, read as the reverse complement.
TAAAATTCTTTTAATTTTTTAATTTTTTGAGGTTGTTTTAATTTTCTTAAAATTTTTCCTTCTAATTGTCTAATTTTTTCTTTACTTGTTCCTCGATCACGGGCAATTTCTTCTAAAGAATGAACTCTAATCATTTCCCCTTTTTCATCTGTACCAAAACCAAATCTCATTTTTATAATATATTTTTCTTCATCAGTTAAAGTGTCATCCATTAGTTCATTTAAAATATCTGATAATTGTTCTTGAGCTGCAAAATCAACAGGATTAATAACATTTTTATCATTAATAAAATCACTTATTGATGAATCTTCACCTTTACCAATAGTTTTATCTAAAGAAATAGGATCATTATTAATTCTTCTGATATATCTTACTTTTTCTGCTGTAAAATCCCCGCCATATCTTTCAGCAATTTGTTCATCAGTTGGTGTTGTACCTAATTCTTGTTGTAATTCTCTTTTTATTTTAATAATTTTATTAATAGTTTCTACCATATGAACAGGAACTCTAATAGTTCTTGCTTGATCTGCTACAGCTCTTGTAATTGCTTGTCTAATTCATCATGTAGCATATGTTGAGAATTTAAATCCTTTTCTTCAATCATATTTTTGCACTGCTTTCATTATTCCTGAATTACCTTCAGAAATTAAATCAATAAAAGATAATCCTCTATTTTTATATTTTTTAGCATTATTAATAACAAGTCTTAGATTTCTTTTAATTAATTCATCTTTAGCTTTTTTACCTTTTCTTGTATTATGTTCTGCTTCTTTTGCTAATTTTAACTCTTCTTCAGCTGTTAATAAGTTACCGTACTTACCAATTCATCTCATGTATCATTTTACAATATCATTTGTTTCAGACAACTTGTTAACAAGATCAGTTGATTGAATTTTTCTATGTTCTTTTTTATTGATAAATGATGATTCTTCATTTGTATAATCTTCAAAAGAAAATTCATTTGTATCAGATTCTTCTTCATCTTCTTCATATGATTCTTCTTCTAAATCATTATCATAATAATAAAATTCTTCATCTGTTGCATCAAAATCATCGGTATTGATTTTTTTATCATCATGAACTAAATCGTTAATATCAGTAAAATCAGTTTCATCTGTAAATTCATCTGTTGTAAATTCATTTGTATCTGTATCTTCTTGTTTTGATTTTTTAGATAATTCTTTATATATTTGTTTTTCATCTACAAATTCATTTAGGTCACTCTCGATTTCATCACTTATGATTTGTTTAGACATCAAAATATTAAATATTTCATCTACTTCTTCTGAAATATCTATTTTCTTTTTTTCTAGTAATTTCATTACCTCTTCTTGAGTTAATGTTTTTTTATTTTTATCTTTTTTTTGTTTACTCTTTAAATCTTTATTAATTAAATTAACAATTAAAGAAATATTTTCATTTACTATGTCATCAAAATCTTTTTCTATAGTTTCATCAAAACCATCATAGTAATCAAATTCATCTTCTATGATTTTTTTATTCTTAGATTCTTTGTCTTTTGCAGTTTTTTTGGTATTTGTTTTTGCTTTTTTTTCTTTTTCAGTATTTTTTACTTCTTTTGATTTTGTTTTTTTATTAAGTGATATTTCTTCTTTTGTAGATTTTTTTTCTACTTTTTTAGTTTTTGATTCAGTTTTTTTTGCTTTTACAGTTTCTTTTTTAGTATTTTTTTTATCATTAGATTTTTTTTCGACAGCTTTTTTCATATGGTAATTTATTCCTTTCTAGATTTAATTTCTAATTTAATTTTTAATAATTCTGATGTATGTTTTTCATCGTCTGAATTATTGATTAAATGATCTATATAATCTAGCTTATTTTTTTTAAAATCTTTTTTGGATCTTGTAATAAGTTCATCAAAAGATAACATATTCTTCGGCAAAGATTCTTTTGAAAATAAATTGTTAATTTTATTTTCAATAAAATCTTTTGAATATTCTGGTAATGGAACTTGATTTTCATGATATTTTTTAATATCTTCATAAATTTTTTTATATTTAGCTTCGGGTCAATTTATACTTGCTATATTTTGAGAGTTCAAAAATGAAGGGTTTTGTCATATAGATATTAATATCTTATTAATATTTATTGGCTGATTTAAACTACTTTCTAATCCATTTTGGACAATTATATTATTATTACTATGATTTGATTTTACCACATTCAAATTTGTTTTGAAATAATTAGAAATTATTTCTTTATCAATTTCAAATTGTTTTGCTAATCGATTTGACAAATCTAATATTAAAAATTGATCAAAATCTTTTGAATACTCAACTAGTTTTAAAATCATATCTTTTATTTGTTGATAATTATCTTTTTCTACATCTTTACTAAAATAATGTCAAACAAAATCAATCATTTTTCATTTGTTATTAAAAATATTGATTATTTTTTCTTTTCCATCAGGCAAATTGATTATTTCGTCTACATCTTTAGTTTCTTCATTTACAATGACATAAGCATTAATATTATTCTTTAGAAACATACTAATTAACTTCATAGTTGCATTTAACCCGGCTTGATCATTATCTAAACATAATAATATTTCTTTATGGTTTTTTAATTTATCAACAAGATTTTTAGAAATATAAAGACCCATTAAAGCGACAGCATTGTCATATCCTATTTTAGCCAAGGAAATAACATCCATAAATCCTTCAACAATAATAATAGAATCAAATTTTCTAGCATTATTGTAGTTATAAATAATTGATGATTTTTTAAAAACAAGTGATTCTTTTGAATTTAAATATTTTGGTAATTTATCATCTTGATCATCTATTTTTCTACCACTAAAAGCAACAACATTATTATCTTCATCAATAATTGGGAATATTAAACGATTAACATAAAAAGGATGTGTTCCTGCATCATTTAAAATTGAAGCATTAATTAATGCTGCCTTTTCATTTTCTTTTTTTTCTAAGATATCAATATAATTATCTTCACTATTAAAACTAGGAGCATAACCTAATTTAAATTTATCAATTAATTCTTTTGATAAATTTCTTTTTAGTACAAAATTAGTAATATCATTATTTCTCTCATCTAAATAGATGTTTAAATAATAATTAAAAATATCACTTGCTTCTTGTAATACTTTTAATAATTTAATTTCATTTTCGCTTTTAGGTTTTTTATTTTGAAATAATGATTGAAAATTTTCAACATTTTCTCCTGAAGCTTTGATTAAGTATTCAACTGCTTCATTTCAAGAAAAATTTTGAGCTCACATTAAATAATCTAAAGCATTACCACCATGATCACAAACAAAGCATTTATATATTTGTTTTTTAGGATTAATTGATAATGAAGGAGTTTTATCACCATGAACATTACACAATGTTTTTAAAGAGGAACCAAATTTAGTTAGTTTCGAAAAATTTTCAATAATATCAACAATGTTTACTTTTGCAATTAAATCATTTATTTTGATATTTTTCATTTAGTCTCCTATTTATTGTTTTGAATATATGAGATTATATCTTCTATTTTAATTCTATCTTGCTTCATTGTATCTCGATGTCTTATTGTAACTGAATGATCATTAATTGAATCATAATCATAAGTAATACATCAATATGTACCAATACTATCTTGTCTTCGATATCTTTTACCAATTGATCCAACTTCATCATATGTCGCCATAATATCATGATCAATTAACATATCAAAAATTTCTTTAGCTGATTCAGAATGTTTTTTAACTAAAGGTAAAACACACACCTTATAAGGACATAATTCATATTTTAATTGCATTACAATACGTGATTCATCATTAATTTGTTCTTCTTGATAAGAATCTACAATAATTGCTAATAACAATCGATCAACACCAATTGATGGTTCAATTACATATGGAATTATTCATTCTTGTTTTTCTTGATCAAAGTATCTTAATTTTTCGTTAGCTAATTTATTGTGAGATGTTAAATCAAAATCTGTTCTATTAGCTATTCCCATTAATTCCCCTCAACCAAATGAGAATAAAAATTCTATATCTGTAGTCCCTTTAGAATAATGAGCCAATTCTTCTTTATCATGAACTCTTAGTCTAATCGATTCTTCTTTCAAACCTAGAGATAATAAGAAATTTTTTGATTTAGCAACATAATAATTATAAAATTCCTCATCTTGATGAGGATATACAAAAAATTCTAATTCCATTTGTTCAAATTCTCTTGTTCTAAAAATAAAATTTCCTGGTGTAATTTCATTTCTAAATGATTTACCTATTTGCCCAATTCCAAAAGGTAATTTTAATCTCATTGATCTTTGTACATTGTTAAAATTAATAAAAATCCCTTGAGCAGTTTCAGGTCTTAAGTAAATTTCATTTTTTTTATCTTCTATTACACCTTGATTAGTTTTGAACATTAAATTAAATTTTTTAATATTGGCTCAATCTGTTTTAGAATTATCATACTCTTTAACATTTTCAATAATTCATTTTTCTAATTCTTCTTGTGTTAATTCTGCTGCTAATTTATTAGTAATTTCCTCATAAATATGATCAGCACGATATCTTTTATTATTTATTTTATTTTCAATTAACAAATCAGAAAAATTAGATAAATGTCCTGAAGCTTTTCAAACATTAGGATTTAATAATATTTTTGAATCTATACCAATATTATTTTTTTCTTTAATGATGAAATTCTTTCATCATTCTTTTTTAATATTGTTAATTAACAAAATACCTAATGGGCCATAATCTCATGTATTAGCCAGTCCACCATAAATTTCTGATGACTGAAAAACAAACCCTGAATTTTTTAAATGATTTATTATTGTATTTATATTTTTTTGGTCATTTTTCATATTTAATTATTGCAATTATTTAATATCTAGAATTTCAATTTCATATTTAGTAGGAGCTTCAACAATAACAACATCACCTTTTGATTTACCAATTAATGATAATGCTAAAGGAGATTTATTAGAAATTTTATTTTCAAATGGATCTGATTCATATGTTGAAACAATTGAATATGTTTCTTTTTGATTTGAAAATTTATTTTTTATAGTTACAACTGAACCTATTGAAATAATATCTTTTTTGCTAGTTTTTATTTCTTGAGCATTTTCTAAAGTTTTTTCTATTTCTGCAATTCGATCTTCAATTAATCCTTGTTTTTCTCTTGCAGCTTCATATTCAGCATTTTCTGAAAGGTCCCCTTGAGCACGAGCATCAACAATTTCTTGAATTACTTCGGGTCTTTTTACTTCAATTAATGTTTTTAATTCTTCTTTTAATTCTTTAATTGCTTCTTTTGTTAATAATATTTTTGAATCATTTATTGTTGACATCTTTTAAATCCCCTTAAATATAATATATATCCTCTTTAAATTTTATCAATTTAAAATAAATATTTTTTTAATAACTCTAAATTTTTGTAATGTTTTTCATGTATGGAACTAATACATCTGGTATTGTGATAGAACCATCTTCATTTTGATATTGTTCTAAAATTGCCGCTATTGTTCGATCAATTGCTAAACCACTACCATTTATTGTATGAGCAAATTGGATTTTATTATTTTGATCTTTATATCTAATCTTTGCCCTTCTTGCTTGAAATGTTTCAAAATATGAAATTGAAGATATTTCTCTAAATTTCATTTCTGAAGGTATTCAAACTTCTAAATCATATGTAATCGCTGAACTAAATCCTAAATCACCTGTACATAATTTTAATTTTCGATATGGCAATTTCAATAAAATTAAAATGTTTTCAGCATCTTTAACAGTTTGTTCAAATTCTTTTAAAGCATCTTCTTTTGAAACTAATTTAACTATTTCTACTTTATTAAATTGTCTAGATCTTATTAAGCCTTTTGTATCTTTTCCACTACTTCCAGCTTCTGAACGAAAACATAATGTATAACTTGTTATTTTTTTACATGAAGATAAATCTATAATTTCATTATTAAAATAATTAGTTATTGGAACTTCAGCTGTTGGAATTAATCATAAATCTTCATCTTGTATCTTAAATAAATCTTCTTGAAATTTTGGCAATTGCCCTGTACCAAATAGAATTTCAGATTTAACTAAAACAGGTGGCAAAATTTCTTCATAACCATTTTTTTTGTGAGTATCTAACATGAAATTTTCTAAGGCTCTTACTAATTCTGCACCTTGATTTTTGAAAATTACAAATCTTGTACCACTCATTTTGACTGCGCGTTCAAAATCTAAAATTCCTTTTTTGACACCAATTTCATAATGAGGTTGTACATTTTTAACTAAACCTCTACCTATGTTTTCATGACGCTCTACTTCTACATTATTTTCTTCATCATTACCAACCGGAACTTCATCCAATGGAATATTTGGAATGTATGGAAGTAATTTGTCTAATTCAATTTGGTAATTTTCTACTCGTTTTTCTAATTCTTTTACTTCATTTTTAATTGTTGAAGCTTTTGCAATAATTTCAGCACTTTTTTCTTTTGCAATTGATGAAGAAATTTGGTTTCTTTCTTCTTGCTTTTTATTTAATTGTTGAATTAGTTTGTTACGTTCATTGATATTTTGAGACAATTTATTCAAAATTGCTTTATCAACATTTCTTGAATTTAATTTTTCAATTACATATTCGATATTTTTTTGTAATAGTTTTATATCAAGCATAATAAAATATTTTTCTTATTTTTTCATTTGAGCAGCAACTTCAGAAGCAAAATCAACTTCTACCTTTTCAATTCCTTCTCCAACTTCATATCTAATCATTTCTAATTCTGTTGCATTAATTTCTTTTAAGTATTGAGCAACAGTTTTACCTGATTCCACAACATATTCTTGTTCTGTTAATACATTGTTAGATAATTCTTTTCTTAACATCCCAGCTAATATTGATTCTTTAATTTTATCTGGTTTACCATTTAAAGCAGGTGAATTTGCAAATTTATCTTTTAAGTCTTGAATAATATTTGCAGGAACTTGTTGTTCATTAATGTATTCTGGATTCATAGCAACAATATGCATAGCTATCCCTTTTAATTTATCGTCTGTTCCACCTTTTGCAATAAATAAAGCTGCTTTTTTACCATCAAAATGAGAATAAGCCCCTACATTTATCCCTTCTTTTCTTTCTATTAAGTTTAATCTTCTTAAACTAATTTTTTCACCAATTTTAGCTGTCGCTTCAACAGTTAATTCTTCAATAGTTTTTTTAGAAATTGGGTCTACACATTGTAAAAAATTATCATTTGAAAAATTATTAGATAATAATATAACTCCAATACTTGCTACCAATTTTTTAAAATCTTCATTCATTGCCACAAAATCTGTTTGACAATTTACTTCATAAATAATTGCTTTTTGGTCATTTTTAGCAACAGCTACAATACCTTCAGCTGCTATATTGTTTTGTTTTTTAACAGCTTTAGCTGCTCCATTTTTTTGTAATCATTGAATCGCTTCATCAATATTATTATTTGAAGCTTCCAAGGCTTTTTTACAATCAACAAAACCTGCACCTGTTAAATCTCTTAATTTTTTAATCAAATCTCCCATAATTATTATTCTTCCTTTTTAGTTTCTTTTTCTACTTTTTCTTTTTCTAATTTTTGTTCTTGTTTTTGTTCTTGGTTATTATTTTTATCTTGAACTCTTTTTGTAAAGATTCTTTTTGGTCCATTTCCATGTTCATTGTTAGATTTATTATTATTAAATGTTGATTTATGCTCTTCTTGAGGTAAAACAATTAATTCATCAGGTTGATAAGCATATTTAGTTTGTCCACCTTTTCCATGAATAATAGCATCACCTAAAATAGTAATAATCAAGTTTAAAGATTTAACTGAATCATCATTTGCTGGAATACCTAAATCTACTAATTCAGGATCTGTATTTGTATCAATAATTCCTATTACTTTTACATTTCTCTTTTTAGCTTCTTTAATAGCAATTAAATCTTCATTAGGATCGGCTACAATCATAAATTGTGGTGTTCTTTGTAAAGGTTTAATTCCATTTAAGTTTTTACGAAGTTTTTCTAATTCTTTTTTCATTAGAATTCCTTCTTTTTTGGTGTAACCTTCAAAGTTTCTTTTTTCTAATTCTTCTAAATCTTCCATTACTCTTAGACGTGAAAAAATAGTTTTTGAATTAGTTAATGTACCACCTAATCATCTTTCATTTACATAAGCACTATTTGTTCTAATTGCTTGTTCTTTAATAACATCTCTTGCTTGTTTTTTTGTACCAACAAAAATAAAAGTCGACCCTTTTTCTGCAGCTTTTGAAATTAATTTAAAAGCTAATTCTAATGCTTTGTGAGTTTTAGAAACATTAATAATATGAGTTCCATTTTTTACACCATGAATAAATGGTTTCATTTTAGGATTTCATCTATCTTTTTTATGCCCAAAATAAACTCCAGCTTCTAATAATTTATTAATTGATACGACTTCTTTTTCCACTTTTTGTTCTTCTACATTTGTATTTGACATTAATCAATTCTCCTTTTTCAGAATTTCTATATTTTTTATTTTTAATACTTTATATGGTGTTTTTACTTCCTTAAATTTCTAACAACTCATCCTAAATTATATGGACACACCTAGTTGAATCCATTTAAGTGCCATTACATTTTTAATACTTAAATTTATAACTTATTGTATTTTATATGAATTTATCTTTGTTTTTACAAAAATATTAAATATATAAATATATAATATTTTACATATTATGATAAAAGTAAAAGATTTGAAGTTTAAATATCAAGGTGCTAATCAATATGCTTTAGATAATGTTTCAGTTACAATACCAAGAGGTTCTTATGTAGCTATTTTAGGTCATAATGGTTCTGGTAAATCTACTTTTTCTAAATTAATTTCTGGATTGTACAAACCAACAAGTGGAGAAATTTATATTGATGGAATAATGATTAAAAAAAATTCACTAAGGGATATAAGAAAAAAAATTGGAATTATTTTTCAAAATCCAGATAATCAATTTATTGGTTCTACAGTAGAAGATGATTTAGCATTTGGATTAGAAAATGCTAATGTAGATAGAGAAAAAATGAAAAAAATTATTCAGGATTTAGCTGCTAAAGTTGATATGGAAAATTTTTTAGATAGAGAACCTAATTCTTTAAGTGGTGGTCAAAAACAAAGAGTTGCAATTGCTTCTGTTCTAGCTCTAAATCCAGAAATCATCATTTTTGATGAAGCAACATCAATGTTAGATCCCAAAGGAAAAGAAGATGTTTTAAAAATAATTAAGGATATTCAAAAAACTAGAGAAAAAACATTAATTTCAATTACTCATGATATGGATGAAGCAATTATGGCAGATTATTGTATCGTATTTTCAAAAGGTAAAATCATTGCTTTTGATGAATCAAAAAATATTTTAAATAATAGCAAAATCATTGAAGAATCAAAAATAGATTCTCCTTTTATATATAAAATATCTTCAAAAATAGATGGAATAAAACCAACTTATGATATTGAAGAATTATTGGAGAATATATGAAAATAAAAGTTCTAGATATAACCCATACTTTTCAATCAAATATTGTTGAAAAATTTGATGCAATATCAAATGTGAAATTTAACATTAATGAAAATGAATATATAGGGATTATAGGACCAACAGGCTCTGGAAAAACAACTTTAATTGAACATTTGAATGGATTATTAATTCCTACAAAAGGATCTGTAGAATTTGATTATTCAATTACTAAATATAATAAAAAAACAAAATCAGAAAAAGTTATTAATAAAACTAAAGTTATAAAAAAATCTTGAAAAAAAATTAAAAATATCAATGAAATTAGAAGATTAGTAGGAATTGTTTTTCAATTTTCGGAATATCAATTATTTGAAGAAACTGTTGAAAAAGATATTATATTTGGCCCTATTAATATGGGAATCTCAAAAGAAGAAGCCTTGAAAATTGCAAAAGAATCAATTGTTAAAGTGGGATTAGATGTATCTTTTTTAAATAAAAATCCTTTTGAATTATCTGGTGGTCAAAAAAGAAGAGTGGCAATTGCTGGAATTTTATCAATGAAACCAAAAATCTTAATATTTGATGAACCAACCGCTGGATTAGATCCAGAAGGAAGTTATGAGATTTTAAAATTATTTGATCAATTGTCACAAGAAGGAACTACAATAATAATAGTAACACATGATCTGGATCATGTGTTAGAACATACTAAAAGAACCATTTTTATTAGAAAAGGTAAAATAATAAAAGATGGTCCAACATTAGATATTCTTTCAGATGAAAAATTATTAATTGAAAATAAAATGTCAATTCCAAAAATTATTAATTTGACCAATAGAATTAATAGAAAATATCAAATGAATATTCCTTATTGTACTAATGTTGATCAATTTACCAAAATAATTAACAAAATAAGGAAAGAGAAGAAATAAATGAAAGTAGCATTAGGTAGATATCTTCCAGGTAATTCAATAATTCATAAGATGGATGCTAGAATCAAATTACTAGCTAATATTTTGTTTATTGTTTTATTTTTTCTAGCTAATAATTTTATTATTCAAGGTTTTATATTGTTACCATTAATCATTGCTTTTATTATTTCGACAAGAAAACCACTATTTTTATTAAAAATGCTAATAATGCCAATTATCATCGGTTTTTTTATGTTAATTATTAACATGTTTATTTTAGAAACAGATGCTGCTATGAAATTTTTAGAAAATGCTGGAGTTGAACCATGAAAATATACAGAATGATTAAATTTAATTTGACCTAATATCAATTCACCTAAACTTAATTATGTTATTTTAATTACAACATGTTCTATTATTATTAGAATTTATGGAATTATTTTATCAATGACATTATTCACTTTATCTACTCAACCCATTTTGATTACAAAAGCATTAGATTTTTATTTTTATCCTTTAAAATGATTAAAAATACCTATTCATATTTTTACTATGATAATTTCTATAGCTTTTAGATTTGTTCCTACTTTAGTTGATGAAGCTTCTAGAATTTTTAAATCTCAAGCATCAAGAGGAGTAGATTTTAAAAACGGATCTTTCAAAACTAAAACTAAAGCTTTAATTGTTTTAATTGTTCCTTTATTTGTTTCTTCTTTTGCAAAAGCAGATGATTTATCTAATGCTATGGAAACTAGAGGATATAACCCATATGGCAAAAGAACTTCATATCGTATTTGGAAATTTACATGATTTGATTCTATTTCTTTAATTTTTACAGTTTCTTTTATTGTTTTAATGTTTTTACTTATTTATAATCCTAATAATATTTTTCATTTTCCAAATTGATGATATGAAGCAAGATGTGTTTTTGAATAAGGTAACATATGAGCAAAAATATAAAAAATAAAATAAAAGAACTAGTATATTTAATAAATAAATGAAATATAGAATATTTTGATAATGATAACCCTTCAGTGAGTGATCGTGTTTATGATACTCATTTAAAAGAATTAACAGAACTTGAAAAAAAATATCCCCAATATATTTTAGAAAATTCTCCAACTAAACATATAGGAGCTAATGTCAAAAATAAGTTTGCAAAAGTAACACATAGCAAACAGATGTTTTCTCTTGATAAAGCTTATTCTTTTAATGAAATAGATAAATTCATTAATGATATTTTAGAAGTTACAAATGATAATAAAATTAAATTATTAGTACAACCCAAAATTGATGGTTTGTCAATTTCTCTAGTATATGAAAATGGAGAGTTAAAAAAAGCTATTACAAGAGGAGATGGAATTGTAGGAGAAGATGTAACTAATAATATAAAAAATATTATTAAAGATATTCCTACTATTATTGATTTTCAAGATCATTTAATTGTTCGAGGAGAAATTTATATTAGTAAAACAAATTTTCAAAATATTATAAATGAAGAAAATATTAATTATGCAAATCCAAGAAATCTTGCTTCAGGTACTTTGAGACAATTAGACAATTCAATTGTTAAAAGAAGAAATTTATCATCATTTATTTATGAAATAGTAGAACCTGAAAAAATTGGTTTATTTACTCAAGAAAATATTATTGATTTTTTAAAGAAAAATGGTTTTGCTATTTTAAAAGATTATTCTATTATTGATGTCCAAAATAAACATGAAATTTATAATTTTATAACAAATTTTGAAAATAATATAAGAAGCAATTTGGAATATGAAATAGATGGAATGGTAATAAAATTGAATGAAGTAAAGTATTATGAAGAAATAGGATTTACTTCTAAGTTCCCTAAATTTATGATTGCTTATAAATTTGATGATGAATTAACTCAAACTATATTAGAGGATATTTTCATCACTATTGGAAGAACTGGAATAGTAACATATAATGCCAAATTAAAAAAAGTTTTGCTTAAAGGAACTTATGTTTCTGCAGCAACTTTACACAATTACAATTACATAGAAGAATTAAAAATTAATAAAGGTGATGAAGTTACTATTAAAAAGGCTGGAGAAATTATTCCTAAGGTTGTTTCTTTAAGCAAAAAACATTCTATAGGAACATATCCTAAAATTACTATTTGTCCTTTTTGTAATTCAAATTTAATAGACACTAAAACTTTTAATAATCAAATGTGTATTAATGAAAAATGTTCTGAAATTAATATTAAAAAAATTATTCATTTCACATCAAAACAAGGGATGAATATTGAAGGGTTGGGACCTAATATTATAAGACGATTTTATGAATTAAATTTTCTAAAAAAAATAGAAGACATTTTTACATTAGATCAATACAAAAATGAAATTATTAATGAAAAGGGATTTGGAGAAAAATTTTGGAAAAATCTAAAAAAGGGGATTGATGATTCTTACAATGTTTCTTTAGATAAATTAATATTTGCTTTAGGAATCCCTCAATTAGGTAGTAGAAATGCCAAAAATATTGCAAAAAAAATCAATAATTTTAGTGAATTATTCAATATTACAGAAGACCTTCTATTATCTATTCCAGATATAGGACCTATAATGATTTCTGAATTTTTTGAATTTATTAATAAAAAACAAAATATAGATCTTTTTAATTTCTTATTATCTATTAATATCAATCCATCTAATGAATCAAAAAATAGCAAAATTTATAAATTCTTTGAAAATAAATCTTTTGTAATTAGTGGAACTTTTTCAATTAGTAGAAGTGAGTTAACTAAAATTATAGAAAATAGTGGAGGTATTGTTACTTCTAGCGTTTCTAAAAAAACTGATGCTCTTATTTTAGGAGATAATGGAGGAAGTAAAAAAGAAAAGGCTGATAATTTAAAAATTAAAATAATTACTAAATTAGAACTTGATGAAATATTAAAAGATTAATTATTTCTATTTGTATTGTTCAAAATTTAAAAGATAATTTACTCCTAAATAAGTGATCATTCTTCCTTTCGATGTTTTTTTTATAAATTTCTTAGAAAGCAAAAAAGGTTCTATTTCATTAAGAACAATATTTTTTCTTTCATTTAGTACAGAAATTAAAACATTTAACGATACTGATTTTTGATCAAAAACTTCTAAAAGTACTTTTAAATATTCTATGTGAATATCTGTTAATCCTTCTTTATATATTGATAATGATTTTAAAGTCATTTTAATTATTTTGTTATTAATAATTCCATTATTGTAATAATTTGAAAAATCAATAACTCTTTTTGCTAATCTATTAGCTATTCTTGGTGTTCCTTGAGAAAAAGATGCCAAAAACATTGCTTGTTCTTTTGTTATTTCATAACCCAAATTATTGGATGTTTGAATAATTATTTTAGATAATTCATCATCAGAATAATTTGATAATTTAAAAATTAGTCCAAAACGATCTCTGATTGGTTGAGAAATTTTAGCAAAATCTGTTGTTGCAGCAATTAAAGTAAAGGGTTTAATTTTCATTCTTAAAATTCTTTTTTCTCCTTCAGGACCAATTTGAATATCAATAACATTATCTTCCATTGCAGAATAAATTAATTCTTCTAAATTACTGTTCATTGAATGTATTTCATCAATGAAGATAATATCATTTTCTTGTACACTAGTGAATATTGATAAAATATCAGATTTTTTCTCAATCAAAGCACCTTGAACATAATTTATTTTTCTATTACAAAAATTCGCAATTATATTTGCTAATGTTGTCTTACCTCTTCCTGGAGGACCATAAAAAATAATATGATCTAATGTTTTATTTTGCTTTTTTGCCGATTCAATACAAACCTTTATAGTGTCTATTATTTTCTTTTGTCCAATAAATGAATTAAAGTCACTAGGCCTTAATGATGGTTGAATTGTTTTGTTGTTCATGAGAAATTAATTCTATTGCTTCTTCAATCATTTGATCAATATTTTCAACATTTTTTATTTTTGATGAAACTAAATTAATTTGTTTATCATTGAATCCAAGAGATTTCAATGTTTTATAAACTTCTAATTTGTTTTTATTTTCCTCTTTATTAACAACTAATGAATCATATTTCTTTTGAAAATCTAAAATCAATTTTTTAGCAATTTTTTCTCCTACATATGGAATTTTAGAAATATTTTCAATATTAGCATTTGCTATATCATTCATAACATTTTTTCAATTTGAACCAATAATTGACATCGCAATTTTAGGTCCTATTCCCTGTATCGAAAGTAGATCTTCAAAGAATAATCTTTCTTTATATTCTTTAAAACCAAATAATATTTTTTTATTGGTATTTTCATAGCTATATTCATATATAAAAATTTTTTTAAATTTATTTAATTCATAATCTTGAGAATTTGATATAACAATAGAATAACCTATGTAATTAGATTCTAGAATTAGTGATCTTTTAGATATTGAAATTACTTTTCCTAATATATAAAGCATATTAATTTTTTTCCTTTTTAATTTGAATTAAAATATTTTTTTCTAAATTATTATTATCACCAATTTTGTATAAAAGAATCTGTTTAGAATTATCTATTTCATAAATTAATTCTCCAATGCTAATTTCGTTGTAATAATCAAAAACAATTTCATTGCCTATAATATTTTTATTATCCATAATAAATATAAATCACCTTTCAATTTTAATTAAATAATTGAAAGTTATCGCTTGTTACTAATGTCACTATTTATTATATCACAAATTATGTTTTTAAGTTTTTAACAATTATTTATCCTATAAAATTAAATTGAAATTTTTTAAATTTTTTCTAATTCTTTTTAATATAAATTGAAGTTTCATATAATTTAGTTGTCCTTTTTTTGGTTTTTTTATATTTTACAAGGACAGCCAGGGAGAAATCTCTGGTTTTTTATTTATCGGTATTCATTTTGGTAGCTTTATAATCAAAATTTAAAAATTATTAATCAAACTATCAAAGTAGCAGCAAAACCAAAAATCAAAATGTATAAATATATTTTGTTTTTGGTTTTGGTGGTGGTCATTAAGAACCTACCAAACCAAAAATAAAACATATTAATAAAACAAATTACAAATTAGCAGCAAAATAAAACCTACTCATTTAGTAGGTTTTATTTTTGCTTAATAATATTTTGTATTATGTCTATTATCAGTAAAATTATTAAGCAATAAACATTATACATCAAAAAATATTTAAAAATTTAAAAAATTAATGTTTTTTAAAGTTACCAATTTCAATACCGATAATTCCTTGTATTTCATAATTTTACAATATTTATCAAAGTTGAAATATTCAGTGGGAGTTTTTCTTTTCTAATAATTCAAAGTATTTTTACAGTTCTTCTTGAGTAACGATGGCTCCTAATTTATATTTCAGTATTTTGTAAATAAGTTTCTGCATTAATTACAAGTGCAATTAGATCACAATCATCTTGGGTTAAATTTTTAAAAGATTTGCCTTTTGGAATAAATTTTCTTATTTGCTTATGTTTTTGTTCAATCGAACCTTTTTGTCAAGAAGAATATGGATTAGTAGAAAATCATGGAATATTCAATTAATCTAAATCAGAATTTTCAGTTCCATTGTCTGATGTAATCGATTTGATTTCTTGATTCATATTTTCGATGTTATTTTCTACTGCTTTTAAAAATTCACTACTTTGTTTATTTTCATAAATAGTTATGGATAGTCTTCTAGATTTTCTATCAATCATTGTAGAAAGATATTTATTATCAGTTTTAGTTCCTTCTACAGTATCTACTTCAACATCACCATATCTAATTCTTTTATTGATAATTTCATCTCTATGTTACTTTGCTCATTTTATTTTGCTTAATTAAGTAATACAAATGCTTGGGGGAATAACATAATCCTAATTTCTTTTTTATTATCTTGGATAAAGTTTTAGCAGAAGTTTTGTTGCTAGTTACTTTAGCTATTATTTTTATTAATTTGGCAACTAATAGATGTTTTGCAAAATGTTTTTCTTCTTTTGTTATGGTTAATTTTTTTTCTTTTATTATTTAGTCGAGAAAGATAAATATTTACATCATAGATCTTATAAGAATAATTTTTTATTCTATAAAGAATCTGATAATTTGTTCATTAATATGAAGATAAAATTAATTTTTTCTAATTCTTTTTCAGATATAAATTGAAGTGTCACATAATTTAAGCTTCCTTTTTGTGTTTATTTATTTTACAAGGACAGCCAAAGAGAAACCACTGGTTTTTTATTTATCGGCATTCATTTTGGTAACTTTATGCCCAACTAGGAGCTTTTTTATTTGCTATCAAATTATGTATAATTAAAAAAATATTACTTTAGGTCTTTATAAATAAATTATTTTTTATGATTTGTATTTCTTCTAAAATCATCTTTATGAAAAGATTCAAGAACACTTAGTCTTTGGTCAACTTTATGGTTGAATTCCTTTTGTTCTTCTATAAAATCAGCAACTGAATTATTAAATTCTTTTTGTTCTTCTATAAAATCAACTACTGAATTATTAAATTCTTTTTGTTCTTCGTTAAACTCTTTTTGTTCTTTAACAAATTCATTCATATCTTTCATAAATTCTGTCACATCCGACATAAACTCTAATACTTTATTTTCAAAAGATGATTTTTTCACTTTATCTTTATCTCCAGTAATTTTAATTTTATAAGATTTCTTTGTTTCTTCAATTAATTCAATTTTAGGATCATTAGATAAATTTAACAATTCATTCATCTTCTTTTTGTTGATAATTGACATGATTTAAATTTTATCAAAGATGAAATAGAAATTTATTCCTAATTTTCTTTAATTTTTTTCTTTTCTTATTTAGTCGAGAAAAATAAATATTTACATCATAATAATAGATCTTATAAGAATAATTTTTCATTCTATAAAGAATCTGGTAATTTGTTCATTAATGCAAAGATTAAATTAATTTTTTCTAATTCTTTTTCAAATATAAATTGAAGTTTCATATAATTTAAGTGTCATTTTTGTTATTTATTTATTTTACAAGGACAGCCAGAGAGAAATCTCTGGTTTTTTATTTATCGGTATTCATTTTGGTAACTTTATTATTTATAATTTTTTTATAATAACAAAATATTTTTTAATATATAATTAAAATATGTTTTGCAAATGGAGGGGTAGCAAAGCGGCCAAATGCGGGTGGCTGTAACCCACTTCTTTCGAGTTCGGGGGTTCGAATCCCTCCCCCTCCACCATTTTGCCCCTTCGCCAAGCGGAAAGGCATTGGATTTTGGTTCCAACATGCGTAGGTTCGAATCCTACAGGGGCAGCCATATCATCAGTTGATGTAAAAATATACAAAGATAACAAGTGTTATTTTTTTTATCTATTTTTTTAAAATTAACAATAAAAAATATTAAGAACGAATATATTTAATCAGAAATTTTACTTTTGGTAATGTTGTAGAAACACCATTTTTATAATATTTCATATATATATTAGTGTTAGTTTCATTATTTGGAATGATTTTAATTTCTATTTCAGATGAAGTGATTACTTTATTGGTGCTATCATATGAAGATAATTTATTTTTTACTAAAGCAAACTCTAATTTATATTTTTCTAAAAATTTAGTAATATCTAAATTATTGCCAGCCAATGTTGGATTAGCTAAAATAGCTTTTAAAATAGTATCATCAATTTCAGTTTTTAATACAGTAGAAATTTGACTCTCATCATCTAAACATTTACTTAAAATTTCATTAAAATAATTTTCATTATTAATATTAATTGTAATTTCTTTATTTGTTGCAAAATAATCATAAATAACAGAGGCCATTTGTAAATCTTTTGTCAAATATCCTCCTATACTAATAAAAGCACTTCTTAGAGCTGAATTATATGAACTATTATTCGAACTATCACTTTTACCACTTGGTGGTAAGAAATCAATATATTGACTAGATTTAACAAGAGGATTATTGCCAGTAGCAGATGAAACAAAAAGATCTTCTAATTGAATTTGCATTATAAATGGCAATTGAATTGTTCCTGCTACTAAATTTGGTTTAATATCATTTACTTTACTCAAATCTAAAGTAAATCTAAATTTATTTACTTTATTATTAGAAGTCATACTAAACTCTAAATAAGAACCATCTTGTGATTTTGTAATACCAGGAAATAAAGTGCTTATATTTGTATTAGATAATAATCAATCAATATTAATAGAAGAAATAATTGTATTTGATGGAAGTTCTTTATATTTATCATTAATTTCTAATAAAGTTAAATTTTGATAAGCTTTATAACCATTATCAATTGCTGATAAATCATCAACTTCTTGACCATTTTCAGTTATTTTTTTTGATAAAGTTAACATATTATTAATTGTGGTAATTTTATTGATATTAGATGGAAAAATTTCATAAGAAGTAAATCTATCAATTAATTTTCATGTAACTACCAAATTACCTGTTATATCATTTGCAGTTGATGTCATCTCTAGATCAAATCATTTTGTTTTATTGATTGCAGCATTTAAGATTTGTAATATATTATCAATGTATTGATTAGGTCCTTCTTTAAGATTTTGATTGATCAATTCAAACATTGATTTAAATTGAGCTACTGTTGTTACACCTGAAGATAAATAAGGGATCTTTTTATCTGGACCTAGTAAAGTAACAATACTAAATGTTCTTCCTGAAAGTGTGTTAAAAATATCTATTATTTCTTTATTTCTATCATTCAAATTAGTAAATCCACTTATTATCATTTGTTTATTTGAAATATTATCTGGATAAAAAATCAAACCAGTATTACTATTGATTATTGATAAATCTCATTCAATTTGCCCTAAATAATCATTAAAAATCATATTAGTTTTTATATTGCTATTAGGAATGGTTTGATTTATTCCTGTAGTTGAATAATCAAAACTTATATCATTAACTTGTAAATATGAAGGAAGAATTGTAGCAAATTTTGAGGGATCTAAAACTTCGTTAGTTGTTGTATTTTTAATTGTAACTTTGTTAGAACTTTGATTTCAAGAACTATAGATATTATTTAAAGTATTTTTCTGATCTAAAGTTAAAGACTTAACAGAACTAATTGATTTCTCTATATTTTTATATTCAATAAAATTTGTATTTGAGTTTTTAATTCTTAATTCCATGTTTATTCTTATCAATTTATTATCAACATCTTTATGAATAATAAATTGATATTCATATGCATTGGATAAATTTTGCAATGATAATAAAGAATCTATTTCTTCCAAAGTCAAAATTGCTTGATTATTTTCATCAAAAATAAAATTTTCAAAATATAAATTATTTTTTACATTTTCTTTTATTAAAGCATTCGCAAAATATTCATATTGTTTATTAATTTCTTCTTCAGTTAAAGCATTTACTGCTTGATTATTGGAACAAGATATAATGAAAAAACTAGGTAAAATTAAAGATGGTAAAGCAGCTAATTTAATTGCTCAATTAACTTTTTTCATCTTAACCTCCTAATTATAAATTTCTATATCTCATATTTTTCTGGATGTTTTTTCTTCATTTTATCTATAAATTCTTCTTTAGGTAAATGTCCATAATCTTTCATTAATTTATAGCATTCTTCATATTCTTTTCAAGCCCATTCAATGCTTTCAAATCCTGGAACTTTTGTAATTCCTTCTCTTTTTCAATTTTTATATGTTGAAAAAAATGTCTTTACTTCTTCTAATCAATTTTTAGGTAAATCTTCTAATTTTTGAATATCACTTAAACGATAATCATCATGATGAACAGCAATTAACTTAGTATCTGTTTCTCCATCATCAATCATCTTCATTGCTCCAACTATTCTAGCATTAACTTCTACTCCTGGAACAAATTTTTCACTTGTATATACTAATACATCTAATTCATCTCCATCTCAATCTAAAGCATCTTCGATGAAACCATAATTAGCAGGATATACAAAACCATCTCTTAAAATACGATCCACTTTCATTTTTCTTGTTTCTCTATCAAACTCATATTTAATATTTGATTCTTTTGGTATTTCAATAATTACTTTAATAATTTTTGTTGACATAATAGTTTAATTATAGCAAACATTTTATTTTGAAAATAAAATGCCAAAATAAAATCGCAATTATTATATATAACCTTTTTTTAGAATCTCTAAAATCAATTTAGATTTATCATTGTTTTCTTTATTAGAATTTTTATCCAAAGAATATATAATGTTCAATGGTTTTAAAACATTTTGTTTTGAGTCATTATTATCCATTATCAAATCATAATTTCCGGTTTCATTAAACATATCTAACATCAGGTTATCAGTTGATGCATTTTTCCCATGCTTATATCCTGCAATTTGAAATAAAATTCTAACAATTGATATTCTTTTATCCATAAAATAATTTTTATCAATATTTTTTTGAAATAATTGGCGCAATACAAATAATGATATTAACATTAACCTAAAAAATGTTTTATAATAAAGATTTTTAGTTTTATCTTTACTATTTGAAGCATAATAACTAGTTATTAATTTGTTACATAAATTACTCATAAATCTTTTTGTTTTTGAAAGTTTGTCAAGAAATTTTAATAATTTCATTATTTTCATTTTATTGTTTTCTACTAAACCTTTTGGATTTGTTAAATTTAAAATATTTTTAAAAATAATTCCATCATAATCCATATTAACAAATATTAAATCTAGAGCTTTGACATAATCTAAAAATGTTTCTGAGGTAATTTTTTCTATTTTAATGTTTTCAATTTGTGATCAAAATTTCTTTTTATCACTTTCTAATAAAAATTCTATGATATCTTGAAATGTAATACTATTTTTATCTTGCTTTGCAAAATTAATAATAGCATCAGAAATTATTTCGATAAATGAATATTTTTCATTACATATGCATGAGAAAATATTAACAAAAAAATGTTTCATTATTTTAAAGTTGCTTTTGCTATTTTCTATATTTAATAATTTCATTAAATATAAAACTAGTTCATCATCAATCTTAATTCCAAGAATAATTTTTTTCAAAATTGAATAAACAAAATTATTAATTTTTTCATTTTGCAAAAATAATTCTAATAATTCTTCTGATTTTTTTATTCTTTTAATTTCTTCAATTGATGAAAAATAAAAATTAAAAATAATTTGACCTAGCTCAGAATAATCAATTTGAGAATTTAAATGAGCAGAAATTTGATCTAAATATTTATCATTTAATTCAATACCTAATTTAGAAATTAATAAATAACTTATTAATTTTTGAGTAATTATTTCAATTATGATTTTAACTCTATTTTTTGCTAGTAATCTATTGAAAATTAAAATAACATTTTTTCTATTTTGTTTTAATTTATTCTCTTCTTCTAATGTTCAAAAGTTTGCAAATTCTACTAAGACTCAAGTAATGAAATCAAAATTCAAAATTTGATCAAATAAAATATTAAAAAATTCATCAATTGTTAAGTTTTTTTCAGTTTCAAGAAATTTTTGGTCTATTTGATTTTGAATTTTATTTGCAACTACAGAAATTAAATTAATTTTCATGATGAATTTTTTAAAATATTTCATTTCAATTAATTCATTAAAATCACTAATTGCTTTTTTATCAAAATTTAATTCTAAAGAATTAACTATAATTAAAAAAGTTCTTTTTAAAGATCTAGATAAAAAATTATTAGGATCATTTTTGTCATCTAAAGCTTGTTCAAAAAATAAAGATGTTTCTAAAAATTTAGAACTATTTTCAATTTTTGTTTTTTTAAATAATAATTCATCATTTAATCCGTAAATTTTTTCAATTAAGTCTTGATTAGAAATATTTTTTTGTTCAAAATCAATTCCATTTTGAAAACATTGATAGTCTTGTTTTAAATAACTATCATTAAATGATTTAATTTGTTTTGTGATATTTTTTAAATTATCCTTTTCAAAAAAAGAATCTGATGCTGAAATTTTTAATAAAACATCTTGAGCAATTTTTTTGTATCCAAAAATTGTTGGATGTGCTTCATAAAATACATTACACATCATATAACTATTTTCATCTCAAAATTTTTTATTGTTTGTTGATATAAAATAAACTTCTGCTTTTTTAGCACATCTTTTTAAAGAATTATTAATTTCATCATAACAATATTCTACAATGTTATTTCCCATTCCAAGTTCTTTCAAAAATAAATCTAATATTTTCCAAAATGTCCCAAACATTTTATTGTATCCTACTAGATAAATGGATGCTAAAGGATTTAAATCTTTAATTCTATTAAGCATTATGATTATATCTTTTTCTATCTCATGAACAGAA
The DNA here is from genome assembly GCF_045276925.1 of Metamycoplasma sualvi. Taxonomy (GTDB): domain Bacteria; phylum Bacillota_I; class Bacilli_A; order Mycoplasmatales; family Metamycoplasmataceae; genus UBA710. The sequence goes on along the minus strand of NZ_CP174167.1, from coordinate 207,188 downwards.
TTTTTAATAATTGTTTTTAATTCTAACAATGGATCAGGATAATTAATAGTAATTTCTATAATTCGATCTATTGGAATTCTGGGAATAATAAAATTAGCTCCAATATTAATTGTTATTAGATTTGCTAAAACAATTTTGCTAATTAAATATTCAAAATCATTTCTAGATTTTTTTCCAAAATTTTTAAATTGTTTCTTTAATCTTCTTCTTTCAGGATTATTCTTTAGTTCATTCAACCATATTGCATAATTAATTTTATCTATAGAATTTTGATAAGAATATTTTTCATCTTGAACATTTAAAAAATAATTTCAATCTTCAGGTCTTGTTCCTGACATTGAAAAATTATCAAAAGATTCCAAAATATTTTTATCTATTTTTTGTAAATTACGAGCTAAAAAAGATGGTCATGAAGTTCCACTTATAGTATTATCTAAATCCATGCTTCCAGCATATCCAAAATTATATTTTCCATTGTAACCTTCAGAGATAGAATCACCTAAAGCTACATATCTAATTTTTTCTTTTAATAAATCTATTTTTTTCATAATATCACTAATTAACAAATGCTATCACTACAGGCAAAATAAATGTATAAAACATAATTGAAAACATAATTAATGCTTTACAAAATAAAGAACCTTTATAAATAAAAAACATATGACAAATTCCTAATATAAATCCTAAAATTGGAATAATAATTCAATTTAATAAATAACTTAAATTATTAAAATCTATTGTTCATACTAAATATATAAAAGCATATAAACAAAAGCCCAAAGTATATGAAAGCATAATCAAAATATTTCTAAAAGAATTTCTCATATGGTAAGAAAATTCTCGTTTAGGTTTTTTATCTAAAATTATTTTCATACACTTTTAAATTTTAAATTAATTATAAAAATTAATATTAAAAATTTAATAGATGCTAATTACAAAAAAACTTTTGGATAACATTACAAAATATATTTATAATGAAAATGTAAAAACAAAAAAAGAAGGGAGTACTACTTAAATATCCAAAAAAAATGAAAAGATGTTGGTCTTTTCATTTTTTATATTCAAATTAAATCAAGCTTTTATATTATTCAACTAAAACTTGAGCACCAGCTTGTTCCAATAATTTTTTCAATTCTTCAGCTTCTTCTTTTTTAATATTTTCTTTAACTGTAGCAGGAGCTGATTCAACAAGTTTTTTAGCATCCATTAATCCTAAACCAGTTGCATCTTTTACAACTTTAATAACAGCAACTTTGTTTCCACCATCACCTTTTAAAACAACTTTAAATTCTGTTTTTTCAGCTGCTGCTTCAGCAGGAGCTGCTGCTGCAACTGCTACTGCTGAAGGATCAATACCAAATTCTTCTTTTAAAGCTTCTACTAATTCCATTACTTCTTTAATGTTCATTTCTTTTAATGAACTAATAAATGATTCTTTTGTTAATTTTGCCATGTTTATCTCCTTATTCTTAACATTTAATTATTTTTATTCAGATTTAACTTTATTTTCATCAACTAACATTTTCAACCCAATTCCAATTTGTCTAATTGGCGCTTGTAATGAAGTTGCCAACATTGTCAATGCTTCTTCATAAGTTGGTAATGTAGCAATATCCATAATTTCAGCTTTATCTGCAACTTTTTGTTCTACTATACCTGAAATTAGTTCAACTTGTTTATGTTTTTTACTAAAATCATATAGAACTTTGGCAGCAGATAAATAATCTGAATATGAAAAAGCAAACATATTTGCCCCAACTAAAGTACTTGATAAAGAACTAAATTCTGTATTTTCAATCGCTTTTTTTACTAAACGATTTTTATATACTTTAATTTCAACATCTTTTTCTTTAGCTAATTTTCTTAATGCTTGGATTTCTTTAACAGTTAATCCTTGGTATCTAGCAACTACAATTGCTTGAGACTTAGAAATCTTATCACTAATTTCTTTAGCTTTCAAGATTTTTTGTTCTTTCAAGAAACTCATATGACCTCCTTGATATTTTATTTACAATACAAAAAAGATTTATACATTTGGTAACAAATTAAGCAATTATTGCAGTTACTGTCTTCATGTATTGCAATTAAAATTCTATAATATTTTTAAAAATATTAATAAAATAAATTTAGCACTCAATAAATTAAAGTGCTATAATTTGATTAGGTTATTTGTGTTAGATTAAAAATAAATAACTAATACTAATGATTTTAAGGAGGCAATTATGGATTTTAATTTTATGCCTAATGAACAAAATGTTGATTCATTAAAAAAATATGGAAAAAATTTAACAGAATTGGCTAGCAAGAATAAGTTAGAACCTATTATAGGCCGTGATGATGAAATTAGAAGAGTGATTAGAATTCTTTCTAGAAAAACCAAAAATAATCCTATATTAGTAGGTGAACCTGGAGTGGGTAAAACAGCAATTGTAGAAGGTCTTGCTAAAAAGATTGCTTTAGGTGATGTTCCTGAAAATTTAAAAGATAAAGAATTAATAGAAATTGATTTAGCTTCAATGTTTGCTGGAGCATCTTTTCAAGGTCAATTTGAAGAAAGGATTAAAAATCTAACAAAGCAAATTAAAGAATCTAATGGAAAAATAATTATTTTTATTGATGAAGTTCATATGATTGTAGGAACAGGGAAAAACTCTGCAAATAATGCTATGGATGTTGCTAACATATTAAAACCTATGCTTGCTCGTGGGGAAATGATGCTAATTGGAGCAACAACATATGATGAATATAAAAAATACATTGAAACTGATGCTGCTTTAGAAAGAAGAATGCAAAAAGTGGATGTAGCAGAACCTTCTATAGAAGATACTATTACAATTATGAGAGGAATTAAAGAACGTTTTGAATCTTTTCATAGTGTAAAAATTGAAGATAGCGCTATAGTAGCTGCTGCTAAAATGTCTTCACGTTTTATTTCTGATCGTTTTTTACCAGATAAAGCAATTGATTTAGTTGATGAAGCCGCTGCTACATTAAAAACAATAATGAATTCTAAACCTGAAATATTAGAGAAATTAGAACAGAAAAAAATGGCTTTAGAAATGGAAAAAATTGCTCTTTCTAAAGAAAAAAATAATGCAGATAATAATGAAAAACTAAATAACAGAATTAAAGAGATAGAAGAAACATTAAATTCTATTAATAAAGAAATTGATCAAGTTTCTCAAAAATGACAATCTGAAAAACAATCTGTGGAACAAATATCATCAAAAAAATATCAATTAGAACAATTAAAACAAAAATTAGTTCAATATCAAAATGAATCTAATTATGAAAAAGCTTCTGAATTATTATATAAATCTATTCCTGAATTAGAAGAGGAAATTAAAAAATTAGAAAATAATTCTAAAATTGATCAATCATTAGTTCGTGATAGTGTTGGAGAAAATGAAATTGCTGCAATTGTTTCTAAATGAACCAAAATTCCAGTTGCTAAATTAGTTGAAAGTGAATCTAAAAAATTATTAAATTTAGAAAATGATTTAAATCAAAGAGTAATTGGTCAAGAACATGCTACAAAATTAGTATCTGAAACTATTTTAAGATCAAAAGCAAATATTAATGATCCTAATCGACCAATTGGTTCATTTATATTTTTAGGACCAACAGGTGTTGGAAAAACAGAACTTGCTAAAACACTTGCCTTTTCATTGTTTGATAGTGAAAAACAAATGATTAGAATAGATATGTCTGAATTTATGGAAGCTCATTCAATATCTAAATTAATAGGATCTCCTCCAGGATATGTTGGATATGGGGAAATGTCTCAATTATCAGACAAAGTAAGACAAAATCCTTATAGTGTAATTCTTTTTGATGAAATCGAAAAAGCTCACCCTGATGTATTAAACATTTTGCTACAAATTTTAGATGATGGGATTTTAAAAGATTCAAAAGGTAAAGAAATTAATTTTAAAAATACTATTATCATTATGACATCTAATATAGGTTCTAATATTATTTTAGAAAATAAAAATGCTGAGCAAAAAGTTATTCAAGAAATGCAAAAAGTATTTAGACCAGAGTTTATTAATAGAATTGATGAAATAATTGTATTTAATCCTTTAGATGAAAAAGTGATCGAAAAAATTATTGAAAAAGAATTGAAAAAATTATCATCAAGAGTATTGGAAAATCAAGATATTACAATAAAATTCAGCCCTAAAATTAATGAATATATTTTAAAAAATGGTTATAACAAAATTTTTGGAGCAAGACCTATTAATCGTTTAATTAAAAATGATATAGAGTCTTTTATTGCTAAAAAAATTATTTCTCATGATATGAAAAAAAATGAGACATATGAATTAACATGTGATAAATTTGGAAAAATTGTCATGAAAGAAGATTTATTAAATTAAATACTATAATATAATATAATTTAGATATTTATGAATAATGAAAAATTATTAGAAAAATTAAAAGAACTTTCTCAATATGCTTATGTTCCTTATTCTAATTTTCGTGTAGTTGCTTTTTTTGAAAATCAAGGTGATCAAAATTTTTATGGTGTTAATATTGAAAATGCATCTTATCCTAATACAATGTGTGCTGAAAGAGTAGCAATTCATTCAGCCATTAATAATAATGTAAATATTGCTAATATTAAAAAAATTCACATTTTTTCACCAGATTCAAAAGATTATTTATCTCCATGTGGAGGTTGTAGACAAACTATAAGTGAACATATTAAAAATGATTGTGATGTAATTATGTATAACAATAAAGGAGAAAGTATTAGAAAAAAATTTTCTAAAATTTTTCCTTTAGCAATTGATCAAAAAAATATTAAAGGTGCTAAAAAATAAATGAAATTATGTTGAATTGGAATTATAGGTAGACCTAATGTAGGTAAATCTTCTCTCCTAAATGAAATAATTGATTATGATTTGTCAATTGTTTCTCCTAAGCCTCAAACTACTAGGGATCAAATTTTAGGAATTTACAATGATGAGGAATATCAATGAGTTTTTTTAGATACTCCTGGAATTCATAAACCATTATCTAAATTAGGTGATGAACTAAATAAAAGAGCTTTAGAAACAATTGAAGATGTTGATTTAATTTTGTTCTTACAACCTGTAAATGAAGTGATATCAAAGGGTGATTTATTAATTCTAGATAAAATTAAGAATTTTGAAAACAAAATTGCTTTAATTACTAAAATTGATTTAATAAAAAAAGATGAAGATTTTTCATTAAATGAAAAAATAAAAATTCTTGATAATTATCAATTTAAAGCAATATTGCCTATTAGTATTAAAAAAAGATCTTCAATTAATAACTTAATAGATGAAATAAAAAAATACTCTTATGATGGTCAAAATTTATATGAAGAAGACGCAATTACAGATCGAAGTGAATTATTTCTTGCAAAAGAAATTATTAGATATAGTGCAATTGAAAATTTAAGTGATGAATTACCTCATTCAATAGCAATTGAAATTACTAATTATGATATTAATGAAAATGAAAATCTTAGAACAATAGAAGCTACTATTTTTTGTAAAAAAGAATCACAAAAAGGTATTATTATTGGCAAAAATGGTTCAATGATAAAAAAAATAGGAACCATGGCCAAAAAAATAATTAGCCAAAAATTTCATACTAATGTTAATTTAAAACTTATTGTAAAAATTAATAAAAATTGAATTAATAATGAAAAAATGATTAAAAAATTTCATTATTAATTTTTCTATAACTATTTAATTTTAAAAGATCTCTTATTAATTCTTTTTGAAATAATTGTCGGATTATCTTCGTTAAGTAATCCAAAAAATTTAGTAACATCAGCTATTTTTCCTACAACCATTAATTCATCTCCGATTTGAAATTTAATATCAGCTTTTGGCAAGAAGGAATCTCTACCTCTTTTTATTAATACTAAAGTAATTCCATAGTTGTTGAATTTTAAATCTTTCAATTGAATATTAATAAAATTATTATTTAAAACATGAGAAGAACCAATAACAAAACCATTACCAATTTCTGTTAATGTTTTGGAAAATTTGATGAAATTAGAGTTTGTAGCAATCAAAGCAGTTCTTGCTCCAGCTTCTACTTCTGGTCTAACAATTAAATCAACTCCTATTTGTCTTAAAACACGGGCATGACGTGAAGATGCTGCACGAGCAATAATATGTTCAATATTTAATTCTAATAAAGTTGCAACAACTTCTATATTATTAGGAGAACTAACAATAATAGTTTCCATCTCTGTAATTCCTAAAGCTTGAAGAGTTTGGATATCTGAAGCATCTGCTACAACAGTAGTTACTAAGGGTGAATTAACATAATTTGATAATTGTTTTTCATCCATATCGATTGCTAAGACTGATATATCCTGACTAACTAACTCTTCAATAACAGCAGAACCAAATCTACCTACTCCTATTACACAAATATTACTTTTTTTCTTTCTAGACATAGAACCCTTTTTAAATCAATAATTTAAATATTTTAAAATATTATTTTAAATTATTATAACTTTAAAAAAATTAAAATATATAATTAATTTTTATGGAATGAAAACAAAAATCGAAAAATATTTGATTTAAATTGAAAAAATTTCTCCTTAATTTATCTAATATTCAAATAATATTTTTAGTTTATTTAATTATCACTATTTTCTTTTCAATTATATTATCTTTACCTATTTCACAAAAAGATGGAATACATATTTCATTTATTGATATTGTTTTTACAGCAGCTTCTGCTTTTAGTGACACTGGATTGACCACTCAAACAACAGTAGAAACTTGAAGTGAATTTGGACAATTTATTATTTGTTTACTTATCCTAATAGGTGGTATAGGTATTTTTGCACTTAAAGTTTTTTTAATTAATATTGTTTTCAAAAAGACTATTTCAATAACATCTCGAAATATTTTAGAAAAAGAAAGAGGTTCTAATAGTATGGGACAACTGAAAAAAACTATTAAAACCTCAATTATTTTTCTATTTATTTCCATAGTGATTTCAACTTTAATTTTGTGAATTATGTTTTATTGTGAAAAAGGTAATTTTGTTTGAGAAATAGATGGAATAACCAAAGATTTTAGTCAATATGATCCTAATCATAATGTTTTATTATCATTTAAAGCTGCTATTTTTCACTCAATTTCAGCTATTAACAATGCCGGATTTGATGTTTTAAGTGATTCTTCATTATATCCTTACTATAGTGTTTATTCAATCCAAATAGTTTTTATTATTTTATTAATCATTGGAGGGATAGGATATCCTGTTATTTATGAAACTGTTCAATTTATTGTTCATAAAGCAAAAGGAAGAACTGATTTTAAGTTTTCATTATTTACCAAAGTAAGCTCAATAACTTATTTATTAGTATTTATATTTGGTCTTGTTTTTACATTAACTTTTGAAATAGGTAATAAAAGTCTTGCTAATGCAAACATCAATTTGCAAGGTATTTGAAATAATCCTAATGCTGGTAGCAACGGAGATAAAGTCATGGCAATTATTTTTCATGTTTTTTCAACAAGAAGTGCCGGGTTTACAACACTTAATCCTTCTATTGTTAAATTTACAGCACCAACATTAATCATCTTTTCAATAATGATGTTTATTGGAGCAGCTCCTTCATCAACTGCTGGAGGAATTAGAACAACAACATTAGCAATTATTATTGTGGCTATTTGAAATAGATTTAGAGGGGTTAAAGGAGTAAGAATGTTTAAAAGAAAAATTTCAGATGAAATTATTTATTCTTCTTTCATTGTTTTTGCAATTTCAATAGTCACTGTAATGTTTGCAACTTTAATATGTTTTACTTCATTAAATACATTATGAGGAAGTGCAAGTAGTGAAGTATTAAGATTTTCTGATATTTTATATGATGTATGTTCAGCTTTTGGAACTGCAGGATTAACAACGGGTTTATCTTCTAGTTTGAATATCTTATCTAAACTTGTCTTAATTCTTGTAATGTTTATAGGTCAATTAGGTATTTCTTCAACAATGCTTGTGTGAAGAAAAAATAATCCTAAAAATAACTATACTTATATAGAAGAAGATATTTTAATTGGATAAATTAAAGCAATTATCATTTAATATCACAAACAAATTGAGTATCATTTAAATAATCTAATTCATTTTCAAGATTATGAAAAACAATTTTATATGAGTGCAAATAAACTCTTTTATCATGCAAACCACCATATTTTTTGTCTCCATAAATAGGATATCCTAAATGTGATAAAGTAAGTCTTATTTGATGCTTTTTACCAGACTTAATTAAAGCATATTTTTTATTCTTATCTTGAAAAAAGATTGTATGCATCAGCAGGCCCGGTTTAGTATCAAATAATTCCATATCATTTGTTTTTTTATTTTTTCTTGCATAAAAAATAACTTCTTTTTTAGGTCAAGGAAAATCTGATTTTAAAAGATAATATTTTTCATGTAAATTAATCTTATTATTTAATTGAACTAATGCTGAATAAGTTTTAGCATATATAATCAATCCTGAAGTAACTCGATCTAACCTTCCAATACTTGAAGGAATAAATGAATCTGTTTGCTTATAATTAAGATATGACAAAACTTGATTATCTAATGAATCATTAAATCCATGCATAGATACATTGATTGGTTTATTAATTACTAAAATATTTTTATCTTCATAAATAACTTTAAAATCTATTTTTGTTTGATAAGTTACATTTTTTTTAACATCTTCTAAACCATAAATTCAAATAGCATCATTATTTACCACTGAATATGATTTATTATTTGTTTTGATGCCATTTACTTTCACATCTTTTAATCGAAAAACTTTTTCAATTGCAGAAACAGGCACATTATTTAAATTTTTTACTAAAAATTTAAATAATGTTCTTCCTTCATCATTTTTAGATGCCTTTAATTTAATTAAATTCATTATTAAAATTCTTCTCTTTGAGATCCATATAAGTCAATGATTTCTTCTGTGGCATCATTTTCTAGATCAATATTCGCAAATTCAGATAGTCTAGGCAATTCATTCAATGATCTAATTCTAAAATAATCATAAAATTTATCTGTTATACCAAATAAAACTGGATTACCCGGAGTTTTTGCAATACCTACTTCTTCTACTAAACCTTTTAACATCAATAAATTAACAATATGATCTGAAATTTTACCTCTAATTGCATTAATTGCTGATCTTGTAATAGGAGCTTTATATGCAATAATTCCCACAACTTCTAAAGCTGAATCTGATAATTTAGATCTTTTTTCATGTGAAATTAAAGAGCTAATAAATTCTTTTGCTTCACTTATTGTTACAAATTTATATATTCCATTGTATTCTTCTACTCTTAATCCTCTTTTTTCATTATTGAAATTTTCTACAAATTTATTCATTAAATCTTTTGCTACTGCAAGAGTTTCTAAGTGAAAAACTTCTTTAATATCTTCTATTTTTATACCTTCATCACCTTTAATATAGATTAAAGATTCAATTATTTTATCTCTTGATGTCATATTTTAATAGTTTACTCCTTTTCTTATGATAATTTCATCGAATTGTTTTGATTGTTCTAATATTAATTCTTCTATTCTTGACATATCTAAAATTGCAATTAATGTAATTACAAAATGATTTAATGTAGGTACATTAAAGATTAATTCAAAAGGGATTGTATCTTGTTTTAATTGATCAATAATTTTTCTAATTTGCTCTCTTCTTTCGGAAGGAGATAAATTAAAAGTTTCTAATTTAATTTTTCTTAATTTATCAGCATGAATTCTTTCAAACATTTTTCTTAAAGTTTTAATTAATTTTGATGTTGTTCCAAAACCATCTAAAGCTGCTTCGTCAACTTCTAATTCAAATTCATCAACATTTGATGGTTTTTTAATAAAAATTTCTTTTCTTTTTTCTTCTTGAAGTTTTAACTCTTGAGAAATATTTTTAAATTCTTGGTATTCTGCTAATAATCTTAATATTCTCATTTTATCTTCTTCTACTTCTTTAGCAATTTCTGGATCTGCTAAAATTAAACGAGCTTTAATATATAAAAGCTCTGAAGCCATAACTAAATATTCGCTAGCTATATCAATATCTTTTGCTTTTAAGTCTTCTATTATTTTCAAATATTGGGTTGCTAATTGAACCAAATCAATTTCAAATATATCAACATTTTTCTTTTTAATTAATTCTAATAATAAATCAAGAGGTCCATTAAAATCTCCTAAAAAGAAATTCATATCATTAGGATCAACATTTTTTGTGTTTTTCATTTAATCTCCTCTTTAATTTATAACTGTTAAGCATTAATGCTTTTTGAATATAAATTAATATAAATTATAAAATAAAGATTATTTTTTATTTTTTTTGTTTTCTTTTTTTGTTATATATTGTTCGTATTTCAAATCCATCTTATTTTGTTCTTTGATTAATTTTTGTTCTTCTTTTCTCAAATTTCTTTCTTTTTTAGCTTCTTTTTTGGCTTCTCTTTCTTGTTTTTTTCTTCATTTAATTGCAGCTTTTGATTTTTCAATATCTTCTATTTCAGATTTTGTTACTTGGAATTCATATTGAGGTTTCACAAAAGAAGATGCCACTATTTTTTTAATTCTTTCACTCAAAGCTATTGTGTTTTGATTAATAAAAGAACTAGGAGCAATTCTTTTATGAAAAATTACTTCTATTTTTAATTTATCTTTTCTTTTTAAATCAAAAGCTCCAACTGAATTATTAATAGTAAAAGGAACAATTGGTACATATTCTTTAATTGCTACTTTAAAAGCTCCTGGTTTAAATTCTCCTATTGAGGATTCACGGTTTCTTGTTCCTTCTGGAAAAATAACACCATATGTTTTATTCTCTTTTACAAATTTTCCAAATTTTTCATAAACTTGTAAACTTTTTCTAAAATCATCACGTTCTAAATAAAATGTATCAATGCAATTTAATGGATATCTAATATAGCTTTTATATTGTAGAGAGTGTTTTGCAATAAAAGTAGCAATCTTATTAAAGTCATCTTTTGCTTCTGTTTGTGCTTTTAGGGCATATAGCAAAGCAAGAGCATCAAAATTGTCTTGATGATTACCATATAAAAAACACGGACCTGAAGAAGATAAATTATCATATCCTTTTACAACCACTTCTATATTTAATGATTTCATTAATGAACTAATTTTTTTAACAATAAAATTGGTTCTAAATTGAAGATTATATCTTTCATTATCTTTTAAAGAATATAATCAATATTTTTTTGCTTTTCTAGCTGCAAATCATATTTTTAATCTAATCATCATTTTTAATCTCTCCTATAACAAATGCAATTACATATTCATTTTCTTTAGATGTTGATATTTTATAATTTTTATATTTAAATATTCCTTTTTTATCTCTTTCTATATTTATTAAATGATAATCATGTAAATTATTATTAGCTTTAAATAATGCTTCTTTAATTGCTCATCTTTGAGCTAAATATAATAATTTGTTTTCAGTTTTTTCTCATTCAATAAATTCATTGTCAGATAAAACCTTTTTAATAAAATTAATTTTTTTATCTTCAAATCTTTTAATTGAAGTAATATCAACACCTATTGTTATCATACAAAATATTCTATAATAAATTAGCCCAAAAACTAGAGAAGTTTGAACTAAAAATTTATACAAAAAATTAATAAACTACTAAGAAAAATCATCACTTTTGAAAAAATTTTTCACTTTTTTTAATTTAATAAATTAAATATATAAGAGCAAAAAAAAATTCAAAAATTTCCTTTTAAATTTGCTTACAATGGATTATGTAATGCTAGAAAATAAGGAGGGAAAAATGCTTACAAAAAAATTATTTTTAGGACTAGGAGGACTTGCAGTTGCTGCTGTTCCTGTGATGTCAGTTATATCATGTGGGGCTAATACAATTAACAATGCTGCAGAAGCTGTTGAGGTAGAAGAAAACGGTATATATGTAAATAAAGAAACAGGATATATTACAAAATATACAGGAATAGAATCAGTTGTTACTATTCCGGCACAAATTCAAGGTGTAACAATTAAAGGTGTAGGAACAAATGCTTTTAAAAATAAAGGACTTATATCATTAACAATTGAAGCGGATTTAGAATCAATCGGTGATTATGCATTCGCTAACAACAATTTAACATCATTAAAATTATTACAAACAATTAATTCAATTGGAAATAATGCTTTTGAAAATAACTCAATAAGTGTTTTAGAATTCACACCACCTGCTCAATCAGATGTTGTAACAGGAGAAGAAGGTGAAAATGCTCCAATAAAAGAATTACAAACAATTGGAGATTATGCTTTTAATGGAAACAAAATTGAAAAATTAAGTTTACCTGATTCAGTTAAATCATTAGGAAAACATTCATTTGAAAATAATGCTATTGCTTCAATTATTTTTGGTGGACAACTAGAAACAATTGACGACTATGCATTTAACAATAATAGAATATCTTTAATTCAATTACCTCAATCATTAACAAAAATAGGGAACTTTGCTTTTACAAACAACCAAATTAATTCATTAGCAATTCCTAACTCTGTAACTACAATTGGTTCACATGCATTTAAACAAAACCAAATTAACTCATTAATATTAGGATTAAATTTAGCTTCAATTGGTTCATATGCATTTAGTGGTAATACAATTCAAACATTAGTAGTTCCTGACAGTGTTAAAACAATAGGAACTTCAGCATTTAGTGACAATCAAATCAATGATTTAAAATTAGGTGCAGGAGTTAAAAAAATTAGTTCATCTGCTTTTGCAAATAACAAAATTAGTTCATTAATTATTCCTGATTCAGTAACAACAATTGGTTCTTCAGCTTTTACAAATAACCAAATTAGTGACTTAAAATTAGGTACAAAAGTAAATAGAATAGAAGATGAAGCATTTAGATTAAATAAATTGACAAATGTAGAATTCCCTTCATCAGTTGGATTTATTGGAGATAATGCATTTAGACTTAATGAAATTACAAATGTAACATTAACATTAGCTTGTGAATTTACAGAAAATGATGAAGCTATTAATTCATTTGATGCTGATGTAATTATTAATAGAGCTTAATTAACTTTAAAGTATTTTAAAAACTTCTTAATATAAAAAACAAAAATCAAAATAAAATTTTCTAGACAAAAAAATGATCAGTTCTTAAAAATTTTATGTATAAAAATGATCAGTTCTTAAAAATAATTTATATAATCAGTTCTTAAAAATAATTTATATATAAAATTAAATAATTAAAACAAGAGTATACCTTGGTATGCCCTTGTTTTTATTTTTATTATGATTATTTTGATCTTTATTGGGCGATTTCAAATTAACAACGAAATTAATTAGAATAGATATTTCATTAATATCTTGCTAATTTAAAATTTTTATTTTCAAAACATTTTTATAATTTAAAATATAAATTATTTAAATTTTGATAAATTGAAAACTTAACAAAATCTCAATTTTAAAAATGAATAGGAGATCTTATTTATGAATAATGAATTATGAAAAAAAATAGATGATCGTATTTATGATACATTTGCTAAACCAAATCAAAAATTTAAAAAAGAATTAATCTCTTCAATAGCAATTCATATTTTAAACCCAGATAAAATTATTAAATCTTTAGGTAAAAAAAATTGATTAATAATTCTTTCAGAATTGTTTTATGAAATTAAAAAAATTATGAATTATTATGATGTTGATTATATAAGCAATCATAGTGATATTATTTATGGAAGATTCGAAACACCTACTAAAGAAAAGATTCAAAAAATTTTTGAATGTGCTGTAAATTTAAATACTTTTAAATGACATTTCAATAAAAGAATAGCTAAAAATATTATTGATGTTAAACTTGATAAAAATGAATTAATTATAGATTTTGGTATTGGACTTGTTTTTTCTAAAGAAAATTATCAACAAAGTTCAAGTCAAAAGAATGTTAATACTCTTTTTAAAAGTGAATCAGTAGATCTAGCAATTACTTTAGCTCTTCTTGCAAACTCTAAAGAAAATAGTCCTATATTATTCAATGAATTAATTGTTGCTAATTTCACTAAAAAATATTTAAAAGATAATACAAACATTGTAAAAGATTTTGAAACTTATAAAATAAAAAATAAAACAATATATGGTTGCTCACTAATAAACATTGATTACAATGAATGAATTAAAAGAAAATTATAATTTTTAATTAACTTTATATCATTTCAATATTTCTTCTGTAATATGCAGATAAGATTTTATATTTATTGAAAATGGTAAATTTTAAATTTATTTTACAAATTGTAATCAATTTGACTTTTTTTAAAGCTTTTTATTATGAATTATAATTATTTTTATTTATTTTCAACAAATTATTATTTCAGACAAAGAAATTGACATTACAATTAATATTGAGATAAAAGCAATTCCTTTTTGAATTTCATTTGTTCATTAGGAATATTCACCTCTCATCTTGTTACATTAAATTAATTTAAAACAAATAAAAATCAAATTATAAGAGAGTTTTGTTGTTTTATTAACAAGATTTAGAACCACAAAGCTATAATTTTGTAAACTTCATAATCTAATTCCTAATTACAAGAAACAATAAAAAATGATACATAAATGCTCGCAGTTCATTACAGACCTAAAATTATTGGTACAATTTATAGGAGAGGTTCTGATTTGAAAAAAGTTTAAAAAATATATTGGTTTTGTAATACCTCTCTTGTTTCTTATGATTATTTTATTTGTAACTTCTTGTTCAATAAAATAAGAAAATTATAATAACTTTATTGATTATGATGGTACATGTGAGTCTTTTGATAATCTTGTTAAAAACATTAGTTACAAAGATTTTCAAACTAATTTTAATTTGAAAATAAATGAAGTTAAACCAAGTGATATTGTTTGAAGATATAAAAATGAGTATGAAAACTAAATATACGTATGGACATATTCATTGCGAATCGAGGAAAATTAGAAATTCTTACAGATAGCAGAGATTACAAAGAAAATGCAATTGAGTTTATGTTTGTTCTACAAGACATTGATAAAAAATGATTTTATGATGGTTCTAGTAGATGATTTTGAATGTGATTATATAAGTAATAGTAATGATATCTAAATCTAAATAAAAGAAAGAAGGATACATGAAAAAAAATATAAAAAACTATAAATCAATAAAAATTTTTACAAGTATAATGTTCTTTTTGTTTTTGTTAGTATCTACCTTTTTATTTTTTATACCATCAAATAAAACAAATACAAATTTAAATAACAATTCAAATTTAGTTGAAAATGTTAAAGCATCAGAAAACGAAAGAGTAATTGAAGTTTCACCTCCTAATAATTTGGATGATTTGAGAAATCTTTCACCAGATGAGATTGTATCTTTAAGAAAACTAGATATGCGTAATTATAATGTTGTTACTCCTGTTAAAAATCAAGGTTCACAAGGGATATGTTGAGCTTATGCTTTTGCAGCTGCTAGTGAAGTTAACATGTTATATAAATCAAATGTTTTAGATGCAAAATATAATAATCAGAATTTTGGTTTATCACCCAAAAAAATTGATTCAACTGTTAATATAAGAACAGTAGATACTGATGTTTTAAAATTAACAGAACAAGATGTTTTCAGGAGACAATTAGGGAATGGAGTTGTTTCACTTTTTCATAATTCACAAATAATGATGCAACAAAATGCTGACATTATCGGAGATGTTAACAGTTTAACAGGAGAAAAAGCCGCTTGATTGCAAAGTATAATTAACATACAAAATGATGTTCAAGAAATTAAACAATCTATTGCTAAACATGGAGCTGTAGCATTTGCATATAAATCAAGTTGACAAAATTCATATTATGCTACAAGTGAACTTCCCGATCATGCTGCAACAATTGTTGGTTGAGATGATGATTATGATAAAAATAAATTTGGTCCAACAAAACCTAGTCGTAATGGTGCATGAATTGTTAAAAATAGTTGAGGGACAAGCAATTTTGATAATGGATATTTTTACTTATCATATGATTCCAAAATATTAGATATTGTAGCTTTTGATTATGTAAACAAAAATAAATATAACAATATTTATTATTATGATGGTATGGCAAGAATTGGTAAATCAAATGAAATTGGAAATAAAAAAGTAGCAGTAATTTTTCCAGTTAAAAAAGGAGCATACAATACTGTTGAAAAATTAAAAGGAATTTCATTTGGTTTGATTGGAAAAAATGCAAAAGTTAAAGCGACAGTATATACAAATGTAGAAGCTAATCCAATTAATAGATATTCACAATTAAATAATCCTGAAAATGGAACAAAAGTCTTAGAACAATTTAGCGAAATATATCCAAATTCATCGATTTATGGTGGTCAATACACATTGGAATTTAATACAGAAATCGAGTTACAACCAGGGACTTATTTTAGTATTGTTCTTGAACCAATAAATGATGATCATAGTGCTAAAATATTATTCTCAAGTGAAGGTGATTCTACAAATGATTTAACTTTTTATGAAAATAATGGTCAATGACTAAATTGTGCAACAGCAGATATTGATAGAGCTGCATATAATGTTGCTATTATAAAAGCTCTAACTACATCACAAAACAAAGAAGCTGTTAAAAATAATGATTTACTGTATTCTAATATTAGTTTTAGTGAACAAGATTTTTATTATGATGGTAATACCCCAAATCCTTCTCCAATTGTTAATTATGAGGGTAGTGTTTTAAAAGAAAATCAAGACTATGTAGTTGAATGAAAACAAATTATTGAAACCAATGCAGACAATCAAGATCAAGTAGGAACATTAATAACTACAATTAAAGGTTTGAACAATTATAATGGAATTAAAAGAATTTATTCAGTGATTCGTAAAGGAGAGAAACCAAACTTAAATTTAAATGGTATTGGTTCTTTTGATGATAAAACGGAAATTGTTTCTATCAATATAGAAAATAGTTTTAATCAAAAAATCAATAGATATCATGACATTGATTTACCAGAAGGTTGACAATTTGAAAATGATGGAGAACTAAAGGATGGTTTAAATGAAAACAATAAAATTCAATATGTAAAATCTGATGCCAATCTTTATAAAAAAACAAAATTTGTTGTTAAAGTTAATAAAGATACTGTAATTAATAATATAAATGATGCAACTAATGAATTTGTTTGAAATTCACCTTTTTATTATACTGGAGATGAAATTAGGCCTAATATCGAGTTAAAATTTAATAATAAATTATTGATATTAGGTACAGATTATGATGTTTTATATGAGAATAATATTGAAGTGGGTGAAGCAAATATAACAATAAATGGAATAAATTATTTTAATAATGAAAAAAATATTAATTTTACAATTGTTAAAGCAAAAAATAAAATTACTTCATTTAAAATATCAAACAATAATCCAATAGCAACATCATTGTTTGGTCAAGAAAATATTATTTATAAATACTATAAAGATAAAGATGGTCTAATTGAATTATCAGATAAACCAAATGCAGGTGAGACATATTATGTTAAAGCTTGTGTTATGGAAACAAAAAATTATGAAGCAGCTTATAGTGATTTATTGGAAGTTAATCCTTTTGTTCCTACTAAAAAATCTATTCCGGAAAAGATGGTCATAATAATTTCAACAACTATCCCTATATCATTTTTAGTTATCATAAGTTTGGTAACAATAGTCTTGGTTAGAAAATTTAGAAAATAATCTGGTTTGAATAAGAAAATATCTAGACCTAAAATTAAAACCAAAATATTAATAAATTATTTTTCAATTAAAGAATCTTCATTCATTGATTCAAGTTTTTTAATTCCCATATAATCTAAAATTGTGGGAACCATATTAGTTAATTTACCATTCTTTAATTTTAATGATTTATCTGTTGTAATTAGCATTAATGGACTTGAGGTATGTTTTATAGCTGGATTTCCGTCTTTATCTTCTGTAATTTCAGCATTTTCATGATCTGCAGTAATGAATAATTTTCCGCCAATTGATTCTATTCAGTCTTTAATTCTTTTGATTTATTTGTCTAAAATGATACCGCTTCAATTGTAAACTTTAAATTCCCTGTATGTCCAACCATATCTGGATTAGCAAAATTCATAATTACTAAAATCATATTTAGCACCATTTTCAATTAAGTAATCTCTGCCCTTCAACTGACATATGAGGAGCATCTGCATATGATTATATTTTTAATGAATCAATCATTTTACTATCCATATTTGGATATACTACATCAATTCCCACAACCATAAAAATGTAACATGAGCATATTTTTGAGTTTCGGCTAACCTTAACTGTTCTAATCCAGCATCAGCAATTACTTTTCCAATTGGATTTTTAACTTCCATTTCTGAATAAGCAACAATAGTATCTAATCCTTCGTATTTCATCATTAAAACACATTTGTTGTTTTTTACAGGAATAGAAGGTTTAAATTCTATATTATTTGAACCAATAAATAAATAAATAAATGTGTTAATTGTCTTGCTCAATCAGGTCTAAAATTGAAAAAAATAATTGAATCCCCTGTTATTAACAAATTTAGCATTAGGATTTATAGTAGGTATTAAGAATTCATTGCTAATGTTTTCTTTATTGCAACATCACGTCCATTGCCAAAAACATGAACTGACACATTTTTAACATTATATCAATATGCTGCATCAATTAATAAAAATAGATGCTATTCAAATGAATAAACACCACCTAGCGACAAAAGACCCATTAAATGTAGAGTTGCATTATTTTCTTTAACATTTTTAAATGCTTCTTATTAAAAAAATTTATTTAATTTAAATTTACCATCTTGAATTTCTTTGCCGATCAATGATAAACCAATATAGACAATTTCTCCTGCACCAATATTTAAATGACCTATTTCTGATTTTTCCATTTGACCTTTTGAAAGACCAACAAACTATCCAGAAACTTGAATAATTGAATTTGGATAACTTTTAAAAAATTCACTAAAAGTTGTAGTATTAGCTTGTTTGAATCCATTGCCTTGGAACTTCATCTCTTAGTCCAATACTATGGATAACAAACAACACAAATGGTTTTTTTATTTGTTAAGTTTTGTTTCTTCATTTATTTTAATACAAAACATACAAAATTAGTTTTTAAAGAAAATATCGAAATCAACTTAATAATTTTTGACTAATTTAAATTATTTTTCTCATTGACTTTTTAACATAGTTGTTGTTAATTGTGATCTATATTGTTCTGTTTTTTTATTAAATGAAATCTCTGTTACAAATTCAATCTTAATCATAATAGCATTTTCATGAATATTAATTAAATCAAGTTGTAAAACATCATCAAATTTATATAATATTGACTCAATTACAAATGAATTTTCATACAATCTTGAGAAATAATTCAATTTTCCTTGTGAATTATTGTCATTATCTGTTTCAAAACTCAAATTAATTTCTCTACTAAAAATAGAAGGGGTTAAATATTTGTTTATCTGTTGTCATCTTTTATTAACATTGTCTTCTGTGTCCTCAAAATTGATTAAACTTTGTGTCAAAACTGGCAGAATTATTGTACTACTACTTAAATTAGAAATGCTTAATTTATCATTTGATTGTAAATTAAATGCATTATCAACTAAATTTTTATGGTCTTTTTTCAAAGTACTTTTCAATCCTTTTAGAAGAGTATTTGTTTCAAAATCTGGATTAATTGAAACAGTATTTATTTTGTCATTTGCTATTATGCTATTTTCATTAATATTTTTTGTTTTATTTGATAAATCAAAATTTTTACTAAAAATTTGTTGATATTCACCATCAATTGCAAGTGTAACCACAAATTGTAATTCATTTGAAAAATCATCTGCATTAATGTTGTCATTACTTATACCAAAAGCAATTCCATTAATATCTCCCTTTAAATAATTTTGGTTAATTGTTTCTGTTCATTCATTTTGAAATAAACCATTAACTGAAAAATAACTTTGTCCTAATTTTTTACTCATGTATGATTTTCCAAGAAAATAAGATGGATAATAAGATTGAATTTCAGTCTCATTAATTGTTACTTTACTTATAAGGAAATGTTTAACATCATCTATTGTAGGGATGGCAATACTTGGTTTATTGTATGAAACTTGTGTTCAATTAATTAATTTGCCTTTTTCTTTTCAAACTCCATTAATATATTCGCTATTTGTGTATGTTGCATTAATTTGGAATATCATTAGTTTTTTATCTTTATCAATAGTTGATTTGATAGTAAAATTAAATCCTTGCTGAATTAATTCATTAATTGAACCTAATCTAATACCATCTTGATTTGATACTGTAAAATTTGAAATAAAAGTATTAATTCATTGTTCAGAAGAAATAGAAGTTATTGAATCAATATTTGTAGAATCAGTAATTGGTTTTAAATTTTCAATTCAAGCATCTTTATTTAAGTTTAGATCATATATTTGTATATCTTCATTTTTATTAAAAGTATTAAATCCTGATATTGTTATATCAGCATTTATTGCTTCATCTTTATATGTTCCAGACAAATTAATATTAATATCACCACGACCTGTATCACCACTCAAAATTTTAACTTTAAGATTTTTAAAATCATTTAAATTTTGTAATGTTGAATTAAAATAATCATCATTTAATTTAATTAGAGATGTTGTGCTTTTTAAGTTGAAAAGGTTAATAATATTTTTATATTTTGTTGCACTTAATTTTTCATCAATTAATTGTCCGCCAGCAGGATCTAAACTTGATGGTAATTGTTTAAAATTGGTTATTTTAACTTCTTGCGATAAATCAACAATCTGAATTTTATTGCCTAGATATCATCTATTTTTATAAATTGTAAGTATAAAACTTAATGTATTACTATCATTTTCATTAGATATAATTTCAGTATTTAAATCATTTAGATCTTCAATCATTGAAGTATCTCCAACAACAAATTGTTTTATGTTTTCAATAACAAAATTACCTAAGTTATTTTGAATTTTGGCCAAAAATTCAATTTTTGTCATGTTATTCACTTTTTCGCTATTGTAATTTAAATTCTCACTATTTACAACAGATATAATTTTTGTATCTTCATGATTACTTGGATCTTTGATCTGTTCTTCTGATTTAGAACATGATACAACTAAAAGATTTGGCATACAAAATAAACAAGTTATTCCTAAACATAAAGCAATTTTTTTCATATTCAATATTTTCATATATTGAATTGTAGCATGTAATGTTATTGAATTTAGATTGATTATTAAGATGAAAAGTAAAAATCAAAAGTCTACCTTAGCATTAAACTATAGATGGGACTATTTGAGTCCTTCCAAAAACAATTAAACAGAATAAAGGACAAATTGAAAATGTTCATAGATTATTGAGATATTGGGTCAAAAAAGAAAGGGCAATTGATAATTTAACCCAAAGAGAATTAGATCAGATCATTCAAAAAATTCATGAATATCCTAGAAGAATTTTCAAGAGCAATAAACTTGTAAGTGCTAATGAGTTTGAAAATGTATAGCAATTTTTTTAAATTCCAAAACATGAAATTATTTCATCTATTTCTAAAGCTCTGCTTGGAACAAATTCACCATCCATTACATCATAATGAATGCATTTTATTCCTAATTCTATTAATCTATTAATAGTTTCTTTCCTTTGTTTTTTTCAACATTTAAAATCGAAGTTGTAATTAACTTATCTAACATTAATCTTTAGCCTCTAATAGCATTTTGATGTAATTTTCATATCTCGATTTTAACAAAATATTAATTTGATATTTTCTTTTAACTTCACAATCTATTTCTTTATAATGAATACAAGTAGAAAATTTACATTTTTTAGACCATTCTTTAAAATCAAAAAAAGAATGAGCAAGTTCTAATTTACTTAAATTAATTTCTAATGAACTAAATCCTGGAGTATCAATTATTCTTATATCTTGTTCACAAAAAATTTCTATCACCCTTGTAGTGTGTTTGCCACGACCTAATGATTTAGAAATTTCATTTGTCTTTTCATTCTTATTTAATAAGTTATTTAATGTAGAAGTTTTTCCAACACCTGTCTGACCTGTAAAAACTGTTAATTTATTTCTAAAATTATCTTTAATTTTGTTTCAATCAAAATCTTTATCTTTGTTATTAATCAATAAACAATTAAAATTTTGTGATAAATAATCATAATAAGGTTTGTTATTTCCTAAATCAGATTTTGTAAAAATAATTAAAGTGTTGATATTTTGTGATTCAATAATTGCTAAAAATCGGTCTAACAATAAAGAAGAAAATTTTGGTTCACTTAAAGAAACAATAATTGCAACCAAATCAACATTTGAACTTTTGGTCTTATTAAAAAATTTTTTCTTTCTTTAACTTTTGTTAATAGTAAATCATTTTTAAATTCAACATAATCACCAACAATTGGAATTAAATTATTATCTCTTAATGTTCCGCTGGCTCTAAGTCGATAAATTTTATTTTTTGACACTACATCAAAAAAACCAGATATTATTTTGATTACTTGACCTTGTTTTATCATTTATATATATTATAATTTTAATTGCTTTAGAGTGTATTTATATTTGTATATTTTTAAAATAAGAAAATAGCATGAAAAATTTATTGTTGTTGGATCAGGGATAATGATTCTGTTATTGCAATAAATTTAGCTGATGTTAGTTTTTTAGTTTCTGTTTATGAAAAGATAAATCATATTGGTGGAAATATGTATGATTATGAAAAAGATGGGATATTAGTTCATAAATATGGATCTCATATTTTCATATTTCAAAAGAAAATGTTTATGAATGTATGTCTAAATTTTGAAAATTAAATAATTTTAAAAATATTGTTGTATTATTCAAGTTCGGTTTAAATAAAAATCAAGCAACCATTTCCCAAAAATTGCTTGACCCCTTGCCAATGCTAGAATTTAACACTAGTAGGAAGCAAAAAAAGAGGAACTTTTTAGTTCCCACTCTATTTTTGTACCACTCAAAACATTTTAATTACAAATTAAAATAATATACAAATTTTCTTTGTTATAATAATAAATGCAATATTAAATTGCCTCTTAGCGGTAAGTGGAAGATAATGAAATCATTATTGCCTGACCACAAGAGATCAGAATTATAAAACTAAGGAAGTGACATGGCTAAACAAATTGTTAGGGTTGCTAAATTGGAATTTAATGCTGGTCAAGCTAAACCTGGTCCAGAATTAGCTGGATTAGGTATTGTAATGCCAGAATTTACAAAACAATTTAATGACCAAACTAGGGATCGTGGTTCAGAACCAGTTCCTGTTGAAATTACAATATATAAAGATAAATCATTTACATTTAAATTATTTACAGCTCCAGCAGCATATAAATTAATTCAAGCTGCAAAAATTCAAAAAGGTTCTCCAAATTCCAAAACTACAATTGCAGGAACTATTACTGTTAAACAATTACAAGAAATTGCTGAATATAAATTAGTAGATTTAAATACTGATAATGTTAAACAAGCAATGAAAATAATTGCAGGAACAGCTAAAAATATGGGAATTGCAATTGAAGGATGAGATGATATTGAAAAATTAAAAGCAGATGCGATTGAAGCTCAAAAAGCAGAAGCTAGAGCTCATGCAATGGAAGAAAAATTAGCAGAAGAAATTAAAGCAGCATCTGAACATAAAGAATTTGTGGAAGCTGAAGTTATTAAAAAACCTACTGAATCAAATGAAGAAAATGGTGATAAATAATGGCTAAAAGATTGAGCAAAAACCAAAAAAAAGTTAATGAATTATTTGATAAAAATAAAGAATATTCATTATTAGAAGCAATGGAAATTGCAAAAAAAACATCTTATACAAAATTTGATGCTTCAGTAGATATATCTCTTAACTTAAATCTAGACACAAGAAAAGCAGAACAACAATTAAGAGGTTCTGTGTTATTACCTAATGGAACTGGAAAAAATGTAAGAGTTTTAGTAGCAACAGATAATACAGAACAACAAAAAGCTTCAAAAGCTGCAGGTGCAGATATTGTGGTAAATACTGTAGATTTAGAAGATATACTTAAAAAAGAAAAATTTGATTTTGATGTAATGGTAGCTGAGCCAAAAATGATGATTACTTTAGGTAAATATGGTAAAGTTTTAGGTCCTAAAGGTTTAATGCCTAACCCTAAAACAGGAACTGTAACACCTGATACAGCAAAAGCTGTTGAAGAATTGAAAAAAGGGAAAGCTAATTATCGTGCAGATAAAGCTGGAATTATTCATTCATTAATTGGTAGAGTATCTATGGATGCGCAAAAACTTGCTGAAAATGCTGATACTTTAATTCAATTGATTAAAAAATTAAAACCCGCAACCGTTAAAGGGACATATATGAAATCTATTTATGTTTCTACAACTATGGGTCCTGCAATTAAAGTAAAAGTTGAATAAAAGTTTTTATGAATTTCAAATCTATTATTGATCAACAAATACTTCTTGATAAAGCAATCAAAGAAGCTCACAAAATAAATCAAGATTATTCTAATCAAATGATTATTGCTTTATATACAGAAGTTGGAGAATTTGCGAATGAAATTCAATCATTCAAATATTGAAAAAAATCAAAAAATATTGATCAAAATAATTTATTAGAAGAATTTGCTGATGGTTTACATTTTTTAATATCATTTGCTATTAAAACAAATTGTAACTACATTATAGAACCACTTGTTTTATCAAATGATATTAATTATCAACTATTAGAAATGTTTAAATCAATATATAAATTAAGTAAAAAAATATCTAGGAGAAATGTTACAAAATGTATTGCAATTTACATTGGAATAGCAAAAATCCTAAATATTGAAGATGATTTAATTATTGAATCATATATGCTAAAAAATAAAAAAAATTTTGAAAGAATCAAAAATAACTATTAAAATATAAAAATTAGTTAATTAAGTTTTACCTTGGTTTATATTATTTTAAGTTGAATATATACTAGGATATAACTGTTTATGAAAGGGAAAAGATGGTTTCATCTAAAAGAAAACAAGAACTTATTAAAGAATTTGGAAAAGATCCTAAAAATTCAGGATCAATTGAAGTACAAATTGCGATTTTAACTGAAGATATTGAAAATTTAAAACCTCATTTTACTAAAAATCCAAAAGACATTCATTCTAAAAGAGGATTTATAGCAAAAATTGAACAAAGAAAAAAATATTTAGATTATTTAAAAACTAAAGATTATGATTCTTATGCTAATTTAATTAAAAAACTAAATATTAGAAAATAATAAAAAAATATGAAAATTAAAATATGAATTAGAAATTAATTCATATTTTTTTTATTTAAATTTGCAAATTATTTAAACAGTTTGTAAAATTATCAAAAATATTATATTGAATGTAGCCGTTGCTAAAAATAAATGGTAACAGAGATGGCGAAAACTTAGAACTATCCAAAATATCTGTTGAACCTCCTCAATAAATTCCTATTGGTAAAATATTATCTCAATTTAAAAGTTCATAAGGATTGCTAGGTTGATAAACAGCTGATCCTGAAGCTCCTCCTGATAATAAAAAATTCTCTTCAGGTTGTGTTGTGTAATAATATGGTCCTTTTAATCTCAATAAAACAGATGAATTTAATTCTAAATTTGTAAAATCATATGTAGAATTAATAGAATAATTAGAATTGTAAACAACTAATTTATTCTTTTTATCATTCTTAGGTTCAATCGGGAATCCAACAATACTAATATTTTTATTTGTATCCATTCCAACATTAACACCTTCATTTTGTAATCTTGAATATTTTTCATAAACATTAGCTTTTTGATAATCATTATTTAAAAAACGATCTTCACCTTTAAAATCAAATGCGATTTTAATTAAAGCCATATCTAAGTTGTAATAATTATATGGAGAAGAAGATTTTGTTTCTTCTGAAAATAAGTCAATATTATTATTCATAAAATCTGTAATAATATCTACTGACTTAATGTATGATTGAGTGACTACATTAGGAGCATTTTCTGTATTTTCTCTTTTTTGAGCAGAAACTATACTTTGAAATTTATCTTCATCATTATAAACCATTAAGTCAAAAAATTGAGTTGATTTAGATATATCATAATTAGTAATAAAATGATTTTTATAATAAGTTGCTAATTTCTCAGTAGCTGTAATAGTACCATTAGTCTTTAATAATCCTTGAGTATCTGCTACAACATTATCAACAACATGAAAATTAGTCATTAAATACCAGTCATAAACATACTCTGAATGTTTTTTATAATATCAACTTCAAGCAGTACCATTAACATAGTATTTTCTATTTATCACACCAAATCTCAATCTAAAAGAATTCTTTTCTGAAAATTGTTTGAAATTCATTAAATTAGGATCCGGACTAATAACTTCATAAACTTTAAATCCCTTTTCTTGAAAAGAATAATTTATTTCATATTGATTACATTTTATTTTATAACTAACTGTCAATGTGGTTTCATCATTATCATCAGGCAAAGATGAAATAAAAGAAACTTGAATTTGATCATTATTAATAGGTAATCCTTCAAATCATTCTTGAACTTTTATTTCTGAATTAATATCTGCGGCATAAGTTGTAGCTTTTAATTGTTCTTTATCTTTTTTAATTGTCGGATTCAAATTTTGTACATATTCATCTACTATTTCCTTATCACTTTTTACTGATTCTATACTATTATTATTTGAACAAGAAAAAACCAAAAAACCTGAAAATAATATTGGAGCAACGAATAATGTTTTTAATATTTTTCTTCTTTTCATTTTTATTATATTCATATATAAACAATATTATAATTTTTATTTTATCATTTCATTGTATATAATTTAAAATTATTAATTATATATTAAAAAACTAGGAGAAATATGAATAAATGAGATTCTAAGAGAATTGCGTTCATTGCAATTTTAATAGCTATGTCTATCTCATTTGTTATTATTGGTACTCGATTTGTAGCAATAACTTCTTTTCCATCATTCAAATTATCATTGGCTGGATTACCTATAAAAATTATTGGTTTTATATTTGGTCCTATTATTGGTTTTATTACAGGATTTACAACTGACATTATTTCTTTCATTTTTATGCCTGCTTTCTATTTTCCATTATATTCAGTTGCTTTAGGAGTTTCAGGAATGTTGCCAGGGTTATCAGCTATTTTTTTCAATTATTTCTATAAAAAATTAAGCAAAACAAATGCTATCAAAAGAAATAATATGAAATTGACTTTGATTTTTCATGAAATAAAAATATCATTGTTAAATAATAATCAAAAGAAATTGCAAAATTTAGAAAAAAAATATCATCAATTGATGATAAAAAATGATAAAATTAAAGAATGAAAAAATGAAAAATATCAACTAAATTTCGGATTAATAAGTAGTATTACTTTACTGCTAATTGTAATGTTTGTTTTAACTGTTATTATTCATTTTATTCCTCAAAGTCACATTGATGCTGCGTTTAATAAAAATAGTTTCTTAAGTATTTTTACAAATAAACTTGTCTTTATAGCTATTATAGCTCTTGGAATAATTACAAGTATTGGAGCTATATTGATTGCAAGATTTAAAATGAAGCAAAACAATTTCTTACAATTTGTATGTATTGTCACATTTGTTGTATTTACAGAATATTTAAATATTCCAATTATTGCTTATGCTGATGAAAAAGGATTGAAGTTAGATTTTGAAGCATCAATGATTGCATCTCTTGCAACATCTATGATCAAAATTTGATTCAATTTAGTCATTATATCATTTTCAATTAAAATTGTTCTACCACTTATTAATAAAAAAACATTTAATGGATACTAAATTAACATTTAAGTATTTAGAGGAGGGTATATGAAACCAAAATTAAAAAAATATTTAATCATAGGTTCATCTATATTAATTCCTGTTTCATTAATTTCATTAGGTACAGGTTTATACTTTAATTCTTCTAATTTAGAAAGAATTTCACAAAAAGGTATTTATAACATAAAAATTAATGAACCTTTAAATAATGAAGGTTATAAATTTGATTTATCTTATTCATATGGAAGTGTTTCAAATACAAGTAAAAATTCTTTATTGTTAATTAATGAATTACTTCATTTAAAAAATGAAGGAGATTTTAAATATGATCAAATTAATGATGTTGTGACCCAACCTTCTTATGAATCATATAAATTTAGTTTAGTAGATTCAATTGTATTAACTTTTGTCAAAGTTGGAACATCAATCCAAGAATTAAAAAATGCAGATCCTAATAATAGTGATTTATTTTTTCAATTAGTATTTAATAGTGATGATGATTCAATAACACCGCAATTTAATCCATCTAATAAAAATGATTTTGTTTTAACTAAAACTTCAAATGATCCAAGATCTATTAATAATCCAAATGTTTTTGGAAAAATATTATCTTCAGGATATTTAAGCCAAAAAATAAATTTAGATGATCAAAATCTTAATATAGATACAACTCAGCATAATTTTATGATGGTTAATTTAGGAGTTACTTTTAATGACAATGCTTATTGAGTTGATAGTAATGGAAATAAAACTAAATATAATATCCGTCCTGAAGATATGTTCTATTCAATCAAAAGAACATTGTTATTTGATAGAAAATATCGTCAATCTCACGGAGGAAGCAAAGAATTAGATAGTTATTTCATTGAAAAAACTCAAACTACTAAACTTTTTGGTGAAAATCAAAAATTTCCAAATGAATATTTATTTGAATTTTTTGGAATTAAAAAAGATTATTTATATGATGAAACAAAAGCAATACAATCTTTATTAGGTAATCCTAATAAAAAATCTTATGTTTTCACATTTAATATTTTTAATAACAATCAAGTTACAGATAATTCTTTTGTATATTCAAACTATGAAATTATTAATAAATATTTAATAAATTCATTAACTTTTTCATTATGTCCTTCTCAATATATTAAAGAAAAATTTGCTGATAATCAAAATGTTAATGTAACAAAAGTAGGAACTATTGAAGGCGAAGCTAGAGAATATGGAATTTATACATATGGACAAAATAGAGAAGATGTATTGTACGCTTCATATTACATCCCTGTTTCATCTAGTGGGGGTAGAGAGGTTTATCAATATAACAAATATCATCCAGATCTAGAATGAGTAAATAATGTAGAAAATGGTTTTGAAAAAAATGGTAAAACTTATAAAAACCTAAATACTGTAATTTTAGAATATGCTGGTGGTATTGATAGTTCTACTTTTAACAATCAAACATTCAATGCTTTTTTATCTGGAACTGTTAGTGAAATGGATTATTCTTTAATTTCTGATGCTCAAAAACAACAATTGTATGGCAATGATTTTAATAATAAAGAAGTTTTAATAGCTAATTCAGAAGCAAATGGTTTAAGAGCAACTAAAAATATTAACATTTCTAAATTAAATACTAGAACTGTTTGACAAGCATTTCCTACTGATAATCTTGAATATAAATTCAATGATGTTTATGCAAAGCTTGTTTATGGATCTTCTATTGATGAATTAAACAATGGTTCAGCTATAATTTCTAATACTTTTTTTGGAGGTGTTGGTTTAGAATTTAGAAATTTAATTCAAGCATCTATAAATTGAAATCAATATATTCAAACAGCTTATTCAGGTGTAAGAGATGCTTGATTAAGCGGGGCTGCACAAGATGCTAAATTTTCTTCAACTAATCCTAATTCTTTAAAACCAGCTGATTTCAATGAATTAGGGATTAATGATCTTTTTTATTTAGATGAAAATGGAAAGCAACAAACTGTTACATTAAAAGAAATGAAAACACTTTCTGGAATGACTGGAGAAGAATTGGATGACAAATATGGACCAGGAACAAGCAACAATATGCGATTAGCACTTTCTAAATCTCCACAATATAGTCAAATTCAAAAAGCAATGAAAGCTCTTTTAGATAAGTTTTATCAAAAAAATAATTTATCAAATAATGATTTAATAGAATGAGAGATTCCATATTCATTTGCAGATCAAGATGAAACCAAATGTAAAGCTACAGAATATATTGTAGAAAATGTGATTAATGGACTAGATCCAAGAATTAAAGCAAAATTTTTTAAACCTACTTCTAGAAATGACATGTTAAATTATATTAGTCAAAGAAGAGGTGCTTACAATGCTAATTTATGATCTTATGATTATGAAGGAATTGGATCTTATATTGCTGCATTTTTCTCAGAAGGTAGTGGTACTAATTTAATGGGGGCAATTGGTATTTTTGCTAAAGATCCTGCAAGCACAAATGATAATTTATTTTTAAATCGCCTTTCAAGAAATGAAATAAAATCATTACAAACTCAATATCCATTATTTACAGAATTAGCAAAATTCATAGCAAAAAATATAAATAAAGAATTTGGTTCTAATGCTAGCGAAGATGTAAAAGTAGAAAATTGAGATTTAATCACTAATAAAGATATGAACCATATTGTAAGTTTTTTTAATGATGCAACAAAAAATCCAAATAATGTAAAACCTATTGATTTAATTCCTGTTTTATTAAAAGAATTTGAAACTGAATCATCTTGAGAAAAGAATGCTAGCTTATCTGAAAAAGAAAAAGGAAATATGTGAACAAAATTAATAAAAGAAATGAATTCAATTAAGGGTGTTTCTATTGATACAGAAACTTCAATTGATAAATTAACAAATGTAAATTATGTTTTATATTTGAAAGAATATCAAATCCCTATTTCAAAATATGGAATTAATTTATTTTCAAATTACCAATATGAGGTTAAAAAATAATGATCAAATACCTTATTAAAAGAATTGTTTTAGCAATAATAAGTTTATTTTTACTATTAACAATAGTATATTTATTAACAGCTTCTTTTGCAGATACTCCTTATCAAGGAGATCCTAACGATTACCAAAATTGAATGGAATCAAATGGGTTTAATAAACCTGTTATTGTTCGATATGGAATATACTTATCTAATTTCTTTAAAGGGGATTTTGGTCCAATTTATTCTACAAATAATGGTTTTTCTAATATACCAGATTTCTTCTTTAAACCTTTATTATGAACATTATGAATCACAATTCCTTCTTTTATTATTTCAGTTATTTTAGGAACTATTTTAGGTGTTATTGCAGGTTATAATCGTGGTAAATGAATAGATGTTTTAATCAATTTATTTGTTGTTATTTTTATTGGTTTACCTTCATTTGTCATTGCTCCTATTATTTTATTAATTGCAAATTCAAGTAATGGATTAATTATTTCACAATTTGTGTATCCAGATGTTCAAGGATGAGATTTAACTATTAAATCATTAATATTACCTATTATTACTATTACCTTGGGATCTCTTGCTGGATATGCTATTTTAGTAAGAAATCAAATGGTGACTATTTTAACTTCAAATCATATTTTAATAGCTAAAGCTAAAGGATTGACACAATGAGAAATTTTTTGAAAACATATCATTAGAAATATTTGTATTCCTTTAATTTCATACATTGTGCCTTCATTTATTGTTTTATTATTAGGTAATATTATCATTGAGCAATTTTTTGGTGTGCCTGGAGCTTCAACAGCTATTATGCAAGCATTTCCTAATGGAGAAATTAATATTGTAATGTTTTCAATATTCTTTATAGCATCTTTATCAATGGCAGGACAAATTATTTTAGATATTTCATATATTTTTATTGATCCTAAGATTAAATATTTTGAAAATAGCAAAACATCAATTATTAAAAATATTTCTAATTACATAAAAAGAAATAAAAATTATCAAAAAATCGGGAAGGAGGACTAATGAGTGTAAATTCAAAGCAAAAACAGAACAAAATAGATAAAACATTAAATGTTGAATTAAATGATGCTTTATTTAAATTTATAGATGCAAATGATGTAGGTAAGCATCAAACAACATTAGTAGGAAAACCTCGTAATTTAATAATTGATATTATTAAAAGATTTTGTAAAAACTACATTGCATTAGCTTCTCTAATTTTAATTATTATCATCTCTTTATTATGTGTTATTTTTCCATTAACAAGTCCTTTTAGTGCAACTGATCCAATTTCAAATGTTAATAATATTTGATTAACACAGTTACCGCCTTCTTATAGTCCAATTGTTACTGAATCATTAGATTTACAAAAATGAGAAACATTAAAGACTGTTGTAGATCAAAATCAAGATGCTAATATTTTAATAGAAGGCCCAATTGAAATTAATAATAATTATTTGGTTACTTACAATAAATATTTATTTATTTCTATATATTCAGGAACTAATCAAAATATAAATTCTCTATTAGGTACAAACATGCACGGTGTTGATATTTGAACAAGAACATGAACAGCTGCTAGAGATAGTATAACATTAGCTTTTTTAGTGGCAACTACAGATGCATTAATTGGTATTACTATTGGATGTATTTTAGGTTTTTATGCTGGAACATGAATTGATACAGTATTATCTAGAGTTATAGATATTATCATCAATATTCCTACATTAGTTTGATTTTTAATGTTAATGACTATTGTAGGAAAAGGAAATATTAATCCATTTTCTCTATATTTCATTCTAATATCAATTGGATGAGTTTATATGGTAAATACCACAAGATTATGAATGATAACTATTAAAGATCAAGAATTTATTTTAGCAGCAAAAGCTATAGGTTGTTCAACCAAAAGACAGATTTTTATTCATGGATTACCAATGATTATTGGGAAAATTTCAACTAATTATGTTAGAAGAATTGTAATTGTTATTCTTTCAATTTCATCATTAGTATTTTTAGGATTTTTAGACTCTTCAGATAATCCTAATTTAGGGACTTTATTAAAAGAGTCAATACCTATTCTTGATGTTAACTTTTGAGGACTTTTATTACCATCAATTATCTTATTATTCTTTTCATTATCAGCGCAGTTTATTGCTAATGGATTGCATGATGCTTTAGATCCAAAAGTAGAAAGAGGTAAATAATGACTAATCTAGATCAAAAGGATTTATTATTAGAAGTAAAAAACTTACAAGTTAGCTTTAAGACTGGTAAAAATAAAATCATCAAAATTGTGCGTGGTGTTGATTTAAAAATTAAAAGAAAACAAATAATAGGATTAGTTGGAGAATCTGGTTCAGGTAAATCTGTTACTTCTAAATCTTTATTAAATATTAATGAATTTGATATTACCAAAGTGGATGTAATGAAGTTATATTCTAAAAAAGATTTTAATAGCAACGACATAGAAGAAGTTGATTTAAAAAAATTAAAGAAAAATGAATGAATTAATATTAGAGGAAAAAAAATTGGTTATATTCCTCAAGATCCTCTTACTTCTTTAAATCCAACTAGAACTATTAAAAAACAATTATTAGACGTTTTAAAAAATGATCCTAGATTTAAAAATAAAGAAGAAAAAGTTGAATATTTAATAGGGTTATTGGAAAAATTTGGTATTAGAAATGCTAAAGAAAAAATCGAACAATATCCTCACACTTTTAGTGGTGGAATGAAACAAAGAGTAGTTATTGCAATGGTTGTTGCTTCTCGTCCAGATTTAATTATTGCTGATGAACCTACAACTGCATTGGATCCAACTGTTCAAGCCTCAGTTTTAGCTCTTTTTGAAGAAATAAAAAATGATTACAACATATCAATTATTTTTATTTCTCACAATATTTCTGTTATTGCAAAATTCTGTGATTATATTTATGTAATGTATGCAGGTAAGGTGGTAGAAAAAGGTACTAAGATTGATATATTTACAAATCCTGCCCATCCTTATACATGAGCTTTAATAACATCTATCCCAGAAGATAAAAATGAAACTCTATATAGCATACCAGGAACTCCGCCTGATATGGCAAATTTAGGGGTTGGAGATGCTTTTGCTCCAAGAAATCAATATGCAATGGAAATTGATTTTAAAAAGGAACCTAATTTATTTAAAATTAGTGATACTCATTATGCTGCAACATGATTATTAGATCCAAGAGCTCCTAAAGTCCAATTGTCTAAACAATTAAAAAGAAGAATAGAATTTTTCAGAAAGGTATTCAATGTCAAATAGAAATAACGATATTCTTTTAAAAATAAGAAATGTAAAAAAATATTTTAATACTCCTAGCGGAATCATCAAAGCCATTGATGATGTTTCTTTTGATGTAAAAAGAGGAGAAATTGTTGGACTTATTGGGGAATCTGGTTCAGGTAAAACTACTGTTGGTAGATGTCTGATTAGATTATATGAAAAATATTCAGGTTTAGTAAGTTTGAACAATCAAATTATTAGTGGTAAAAAATTAACCAAGAAGAAGAAAGTATTTCTACACCAAAATATGCAAATGATTTTTCAAGATCCTCATGCTTCATTAAACGGACAACAAAATGTCTATTCAATCTTAAAAGAGCCTTTAATTGTTAATAAAATCATGAAGAAAGAATATAATGATTTTTTTAAAGATTGAGAAGATATTACTAATATTTTTAAATACACATTTTTATGAAAAATTAAAGAAATAGAATATGCTACAATTTCATACCATTTGGAAGAAGCTAAAAATTTCATTAATGAATGAGAAAATACCTTTGAAAAAATAAAATTCAAATATGATGATATAGAAAATGATTTTAATCAATATTTTGCTTTTAAATTGTCTATTCAAGAAAAAGATACAAGTATCATAACTAAGATGTTTGAAAACAATTCTAAAATTTTAAATATTTATTTTGAACATCAAAAAGAATTTCGTGATGATTCAATTTTAATTATTGAACAAAAATTAAAAGAAAAAAAACAAGAGTATTTAAAGTGCTTAGAAGATTCAAAAAAAACTCCTTTAGAAGTTAAATATAATAAAAAACTAGAAGAATTAAAAATTAAATTAAATGAATTAAAAGATATAAAGAGAAATGATACATTAAATAATTACAATATCATAAGTTCTTATGTCCAAGAATTTAAAAACAGTTATATTTCTCACTTAGAACAAGCTAGAAATCAAACTATATACAAAAATTATAATAATGAAATTATTTATAGTTTAGTTGCAAAAAAAATGTGAAGTTTATTAAATAAAAACAAAAATAATATCTTATTTTTATATCCAGATAATATTGATCAATTAATTAATAACTTTAAACAATATAAAGATGAATACATCAGTAAAATTAAAAAATCTTGAAAGGCTTCATCAGAAAAAAAATATGCTAAAGAATTAAAAACAGAAATTAATAATTCATTTATTTTTGATTTTTCTCCTTACATCAATTTATCTCATGAATATAAAAATAAATTAAATAAAGAAATAGAGAATATTGAACAAAATATTAATTCAATTAATAAAGAGATCAAAGAAAATAAAAATAATTCTGCCGATGAAAATAGCAATAAAATTGAATTATTAAAAAAAGAATATGAAGAATTGCAAATTCAATTTGAAAATGAAAGATCAGAATTTACTAAAAATGTAGAAATAAAAATCAAAAAATATGAACAAAAAATTCAAGAAAAAACAGAAACTTTAGAAAAAATTAGAGAAAGATTACATAATTTAAATCAAAAATTTGAATTAAAAAATGATGAATTTCTAAAAGGTTTAGAAGATTTTTTAACAAAAAAAGGCAATGATAAAGAATATATTAACAATCAATTAAATATTTATAAAAATAAAGTTATATTAAAAAATGAAACTTTGGAATCTTTTAATATTGAAAAAATTAATCTAAAAAAAGATTTCTTTAAATTAAAACATTTATTGGGTATTGAAAAAAACTTTAAATCAAAATATTTTATTAAGAAAATATTAATAAATGAAAAAATATATCACGCTTTAGAAGAAGTTGGATTATTAAGACAATTTGCTTGAAGATATCCTCACGAGTTTTCAGGGGGCCAAAGACAAAGGATAGTAATAGCTAGAGCCCTTATTTCAGAACCTAAAATTATTATTGCAGATGAGCCTATAGCTTCTTTGGATGTATCAATACAAGCTCAAATTGTTAATATTTTAAAAGATCTATGTATCAAAAAAAATGTTTCATTAATTTTTATTGCTCACGATCTATCAATGGTTGAATACATAGCAGATAAAATTTTAATTATGCATTTAGGGAAAATAGTAGAATTTGGAAGTACAAATGAAGTTTATGGTAATCCAATTCACCCTTATACTATTAATCTATTTAAATCTGCTCCAAAAATTTCTAATGCTAACATAAAATTTGAATCTTCAAATTTTGAATTATCTTATCTTGAAGAACAAAAAAAAGTAAATTCTTATGTTGATTTCTTTGAATTAAATGAAAATCATATTATATATTCAACTGTAAATCAATTCAAAAAATGAACAAATAAAGAACCTAAATTATCTAAATATTCAAAAAGTAAAAAGTTTGCTAAATAAAAATATTATCATCATAAATATTTACAAATAATTTGTCATATTTAGACAACAATAGAACTTCTTTTTTATCTTCACTACTTAAGTTAATGAACATTAGCATAATACCTAATCTCTCTGTGGTTATTATTGCATCTACTAATCTTAATTTATTATTAATATTATCTTTGTTAAAATTAGTATTAAATTTCTCTGATAAAACAATTAATTGAGGTTTAACATTTGCCAAAATAGAAATAACTTTTGAATTTAATTCTTCAAATACTAATCCATATTTTATTTCTGATAAATCTAATATTTTTATTAAATTAATAAATTCCATTACTTTTTTATATTTAATTTGATTAATTAAAAATAAAATGTTTTTTCTATTTTTCATTAAATCAAAAATTTCTTCTATTTGATAATCATTAATACTAATCACTATTTTCTTATCCATCAAAAGATCATTATTAGTTAAAATATAAGAAGTAAATTTTTCTCTTATTTTTTTATCAAAGTCATTAATTTTAATAATATAGTCATTTCAAAAATAATCATCCAAAGGAAATTTTGGTGTATATAGATTAAAAACATTTCTTTTATTTTTTAAAGAAATAATTGGAATTTTTTCATAATCTATTTGTGAAGATTCAATCATATTATGAACATTCATTATTTTCTCTTTAAATTCTTCAAATTCATTAAAAGCAATATTTTTTTGATTAAAATAAATAGGTTTATTTAATATTTTAGATTTTACTAATACAAATGAAATTCTTGTCATTATCTTTGAAAAATTATTTTCATCTATATTATTTTCACATTCAACAAATCCACAACTTAAATAATAATTATTTATGTTAGATTTTTTATTAGATTTTGCTAATTTATTTCCTAATTTAATTCTTGTTCTTGCAATTTTTTTATATGAGTTATTACTGTTATACATCACAACAATAGAATTTGATTTAAAAAATGAAAAATGTTTGATATTAACAATTTCGCTCATTTCTTTAATAAAAGAAGTGAAAACATTAGCATTTTCATTGTCTTCAATATAAAATCCTACAAATAATTTATAGAAATTTTTGTCATTAAAAATTTCATTTTTTGAAATTATTTTTTTTATCAAATTACTATTATCAAAATTCTCTTTTGTTCTAAATTCAATATTTATATGATCTTCATTTATATAAATGAATTTAATATTAAAAAAATAAGAAATGTATTTTTTGTTTCCTTCTATTTTAAATTTAATTTCGTGATTAATTGAAGAATTAGTTTTATTTTGAATACAATACTCAATTGATTTTTTTCATTTTTCTACATCAACTGGATCTAATATTTTAAATAACTTATTAATCCCTACTCATCCTTTTCCGATTTTATTTTTGAAATATCAATTAAATTTTTCATCATAAATAATATTATTTAATAAAGAATTATTTCTCTTAATAATTCATCTTTTAGTATCTAATTCTAAACTGAAAAAAATATATTTTTTTCTATTAAATGAAGTATTTTTCAAAATAAAATACACAAAATAAGCAAATAAAATTGTTGTTAATATTGAAAAAAATGTTATTAATAGAATTTTTTCCATCTTTATGTAGCCTTTTCTAATGATTTATGATTTTTTAGTAATTGTTTGATACCCAATTTTTTCTCTTCAAATTCTATTATAATAGAATCTCCTTTAATATCTAAAACAATTCCTTTACCAAAAACACTATGAATAATTTTTTCTCCTATTTCAAAATCATTAGGATTGCTTCGCATATGATCTTCTAATGATAATTTAACATTTTCTTCATTATAGGTCACTTCATTTAAATCTAAACCTGATTCATATATAAATCTAGAAGGTTTATTTGAATAGAATTTTTTATATTCTGAATATGGATCACTAGCACTTGAAATAAATAATTTTTCTTGAGCTCTTGTAAAAGCCACATAAGCTAAACGTCTTTCTTCTTCAATTCCAAAACTTTCTCCATTTTCATCATCCAATTGAATAACTTTAGATGACGGGAAAACACCTTCATTTAAACCTATAACAAATACAACTTTATATTCTAGTCCTTTGGCTGCATGAATTGTCATCAGAGTCAAAGAATTAGAAATACTATTTTTATTTTCAACTTGTTCTAATGAAATAGAGTTTAAATAATCCTCAATCGAACTATTTATATTTTCATCTTCTCATTTGTTTATAGAAGAAATTAATTCTTTAATATTTTCTATTTTACTTATAGATAAATTATCCTTATAATTTTCTAACATTGAAATATAACCAATTTCATTTAAAAATTTTAATAATATATCTCCTATTTTTTCTGTCTTATTTTCTATTAATAATTGATATTTTTTTAATTGATTAATAAAATTAAATAAAGAACTTTTTTTATCATTAGATATATCTATAAATTCTAAATACTTTTCTCAAGAATCTCATAATGAAATATTTTTATTTTCAGCAAAATTAATTAATTTTTTTAATGTTTCATCTCCTAATTTACGTGATGGAACATTAATAATTCTTTTTAAACTAATATCAGTAGGTTTATAAATACATCTTAAAAAAGCTAAACAATTTTTAATTTCTTCTCTTTCATAAAATTTTTGGCCACCAACCATTTTATAAGGAATAGCTTTGGATGCTAATAAATCTTCAATAGATCTTGAATAATAATTAGAACGATATAAAACAACAATATCTTTTAATTGATAGTTATTATTTTTTAATTTTGTAATTTGATTATAAACTCATCTAGCCTCATTTTCAGTAGAATATGCTTTATAATATTGAACTTTATCTCCTAATTCATTTTCTGTAATCAAATTTTTAACTAGTCTATTAGAGTTAAATTTGATTAAATTATTTGCTATTTTTAAAATATTTTTTGTAGAACGATAATTTTGAATCAATGTTACTGTTGAAGAATTTTTATATAATGAATCAAAATTATTTATAAATGATATATCCGCCCCTCTTCACGAATATATTGTTTGATCAGGATCGCCCACAATAGTTATGTTATTGTTAATAGCAATCGAATTAATTATTTCATATTGAATCTTTGATGTATCTTGAAATTCATCAATTAAAAAATAATCAAATCTTTTTGATCATTTATCTTTAATTTCAGGAAATTTATCCAAAATTTGCTTGGTATAAATTAACAAATCATCATAATCTAGAGAATTAGAATTAATTAAAAGTTTTTGGTATTCAAAATATATTTTAGCTTTATTAATTTCTAAAGGATCTGAAAAGTCATTAATATCTTTATTCAATTCTTCTGGAGAAATATTGTTATTTTTATTATACGAAATAAAATTCTTTGCAAAATAATATGAAATATCACTCTTTGAAATTTCATATTTTTTATATATTTCCTTCAAAATATTATCTTGATCTATACCATCTAAAATATTGAAATTATTATTAAATTTTTCTAAAAGATGAATTTCTTCTCTCAAAAAATAATAACAAAAAGAATGAAATGTAGAAATAAATGTTTTATTAGATTTTTCTTCGCCAATCAAAGACTTTAATCTTTCCTTCATTTCATTTGCTGCTTTATTAGTGAAAGTAAGAGCTAAAATTCTATATGGTTTAATTCCTATAGAATCAATTAAATAAGCTATCTTTGTAGTTAATACTCTTGTTTTTCCAGATCCTGGTCCAGCAACAATTCTCACAGGATTTTCAATCAACAAAACTGCTGATTTTTGCTCTTTATTTAAATTTTGTAACATTGATTGATAATCCATTATTTTAATCCTTTCATATTATGGGATATATAATATTTTTTTCTGGTTCTATTTCTATTTCTTCTTTTGTTGCAATATTAATGTATTTATAAGAATACACTATCTCTGAATTTGTTATTCTATCTACTAATGACAATCTTTTTTGTTTGAACAAAATTGACATAAATGAAAATACTTGAATTAAAACTATTATAGGAGATAATACAGATGGAATTGCATAAAATGATATTTCCAAAGTTGTTCATTGATATTGAAGTATTAAACTTTCTAATTCTGCATTAAAATCTTTAAGATGAGATTGAATATAATTGCTAATTATCATTTTATTTATTGTTGTTGGCCAAACAAAACACATAAAAATAACAATTACAAAAATTCATAAAAAAACACCTAATTCTGTTCTTTTTAAAATAACATAATATTTTCTTTGGTTATTATAATTTAATTTTAATCTTAATATCATCATTCCTAAAGTTCTTCCATTACAAATTAAGGGAATTAGAATATACAATAAAGATAAAAGCAAAATTAAAATAAATAATCATAAAAAATATGTGTAATCATTTTTAACTAAATACATTTCTACATTAATACTTGTTACTAATTCTTTCTTAATACAAATAAGAGAAGTTGAAATTCCTACAACACAAAAAAGTATAATATCTATCAAAGTAGAAACTAATCTTGATCAAAATTTAGCTTTTTCATTTATTTGACTCATATTTTGATTATATTTCTAACTCTTTCAACAATTTATTTCATTTTGAAATAGGATAATTTTGTTTTAACATATTTGCTTCTATAGAATTTGGTAAAAGCATGTATTTATTTTTTAAATGAAAATCTTTAAATTCAGAATATGTAATTTGGTCTAATTTTTCTTGATATTTTTTTTGATTTAAATTTGATGTATATTTCTTTGATTTTAATTTTTCTTTAATATTAGTTTTATTCTGTAAATACAATGAACATAAAATTATTTTTAAATAAAATAATTTAGCATAAGAAATTTCTTCTAGATATTTATTTTCAATTGAATATTTTTCTTGAATTACATCTCATTGAGACAAAATAGAATTATAATTTAAAATGTGTTTTTCTTCAATGTCAATTGAAATTAATTGATTTGATACATAATAATATTTGTTTGCTTTTAAAAATAATAAATAAACTAGATAAGTAAAGAGAATATTTGAAGTATCATACATTGTATCTGTTGAGAAAAATTTTAGAACAGTATTTAATAAAGATGTAGAAATTATTTTATTAAAAATAAAAGGATAACTAAAAGCAATAATTTCTGGGTGTTCTTTTATTTTTAAAATAACATTATATAAATTTCTTACCAATCTATCTTTAGGATTTCATTTAATAAAATTATTTAATGATGGCTTAAATTCAATAATATCAGGAGAATTTGAATCAATAATTTTAGTTATTGTATTAAAAAATCCTGGAACTATTTTTGATGGAGATGTTAAAAAGAATAAATAATCATTTGTTACTATTTTATTGACTTGTTCTAAAATTTTGTTTAAAGAATTTTCTCGATTAGAAAAAATGAATTTAACAATACAATTAGGATTTGCATTTTGAAAATCTTGAATATGATTAATTAACTCATAATCATTTTCCACAACAAAAATCACTTCGATTTTTTGTTGATTTCTTAAAGAAGATGAAAGTCTAGAAAAAAATTTTTTGGTAATTATTTCTTTTCTTAATTCATTGAATAGTATAATTACTGAAAACATTTGAATCCTTTCTAAAATCAACCTTATTAAATCTTTATAAATTAACAAATATCAAGATTTACATTATTGATAAAAATATTATATTAAAATATTTTTTATATATATTAATTTATAAAAAATTGTTTTATAATAAAAATAATGATTTTAAAAAATTACTAAATTTTATACACTCAAAATTTTAAGGATATATCTTATATGGCAGGACATTCAAAGTGAGCAAATATTAAACATAGAAAAGGTGCACAAGATGCAGCAAGAGCAAAACTTTTTGCAAAATTTGCAAAAGAAATTATGGTTGCCGCAGCTAAAGGTGGGCCTGATTTAAGTTCTAATGCTTCTTTAAGATTAGCCGTATCAAAAGCAAAAGCAAAATCTATGCCTAAGGCAAATATAGAAAATGCTATTGCAAAAGGATCTGGAACATCTAAAAATGCATCAGATTCTTTTAAAGAAATTATTTATTCAGGAAATTTAAAACACGGGATTATTTTACTTGTTATTTGTTTAACAGATAATCAAAACAGAATTTCTTCTGATATACAATATTTATTTAAAAAAGCAAACGGTGTGATAGGAAAAACTGGATCAATACCTTTTAATTTTGAAAGAAAAGGAATTTTAGAAATTAAAATCGAAGGTATCAAAATGGATGATTTAGAAATGGCAATCATGGAATCAGGTGCAGAGGACTACAAAATAGAAGATGAGTATGTAACTATTTATACTAATCCTTCAGATTTTGATAAAGTGAAAGAAAAAATGGAAAAAATGGGCTTTTCAAATTTTGAAACTGCTGAAGTTACATTTGTTTCAAATGATAAAGTGCAGCTTAATGAAGAAGAATTAGATAAATTTATGAATTCAATTGAAGAATTCGAAGATCACGATGATATTCAAGCAGTTTACCATAATGTTGATATAGATATAATAAAAGAATAACTTCTACTAAATTTTATTTTTTATTGATGTTATCATCTTAGCACCATCTCTTATTAATAAATTATTTCCATCATTTTCACTTTGCAAACCAGGGAAACAAAAAATATCTTTTCCTTGTTCTAAGGCACAAGAAACTAAATTAGATATTTTACTTTCTTTATAAGAAGAAGCAATAATCAAAGCTTCTGATAATCCTATAGATATTCTATTTCTTTGTATCAATCTTTTATGATTTAAATTTACATTTTCAGGATATTCACTAATTATTAAATATTTATCTTTATTAAATTTTAATTCATTTATATTTTTACCAAAATAAGGATTTGTAAGACCATTTGATGAAATTAATATTAAATTTTGATTATTTTTTATTAGATTATCTATTATTTTCTCATCTAATCCTTTTGAAAAATTAGAAACTAAAGTGTAATTTTTTGATAATTCAAATGCAGATTCATTAATAAATTTATTTATATTTTCATTTGAAAAATCTCCTGTAAGCATTATTAATTTTTCTTTTAACAATTCTTTATTACCCTCATAAAAAAGAACAAAAGGCGGTTGATTAATTTGTTTTAAAGGTTCAGGGTAATCTTCATCAATTATTGTTATAGCTTTTATCTTTCCTGAACTTAAATCCTCTCCAATTTTTTCTAACTCTTCCATTTGAATAAATTCTTTTTTCTTAATTGCATTATAAATATCATGAAAATATCCTTTATATTTAATAGCAAAATAAATTAAAACTAAATTCATATTAATATCCAAAATTATTTCCTTTATTTATTATCTTAACTAAAATATTTGTATATTCAGAATTGGAACTATTTTCTATTTCATAGATATAAAAATCATTAGATTCTTCTATATCTCAAATTAATTGATCTACATCAATTTCTTCTAAATTTTGAATGACAATCTTTTTCATAAAATCCTTTCAAAATTTCACATTTTATGAAAAAAAATATATAAAGATGTTAGTTGGCTTTATTATACCATATTTTTGATTGTTGTAGAGCTTAAATCTATGTTAGATTTATATAAAATAAAATTTATTTTAGGTTCTAACATTAAATATTGAGATTTTAGTTTTTGTTCATATTTTAAATCTTCTTCATTTCTATATCCTCTAATAATATTGAAACAATTCAATTTTCTAGCTATATTAACTGTTAATTGACGTTT
This sequence comes from Metamycoplasma sualvi, assembly GCF_045276925.1. GTDB lineage: Bacteria > Bacillota_I > Bacilli_A > Mycoplasmatales > Metamycoplasmataceae > UBA710. The sequence goes on along the minus strand of NZ_CP174167.1, from coordinate 163,070 downwards.
ATTAATCAAAACCTTGATTTTTTTATTTTTTTTATATTTTCTTTTAATAATTTTTTTAGATTTAAAATAGCTAAAAAAGCGTTCTTTATTTTCATTTCAAGATATAACAATATATATTAAATCAAAATCTTCCAATCCTTTTTGTACCACAAAATCATGACCTTCATGAAAAGGGTCAAAAGATCCTGGAAATATAGCTCGTTTCATTATGAAAAAAAATCCTCTTTTTTAATTGTGATTGTTTTTAAACAAAATTCACATTTAATTTCTAAAGAATCTTTTTTCAATTCTTCTTGCTCTTTCATAGGTAACAACAATATAGCTTTAATCATTTTTTCTTTACTACATCAACATTTAGAAGATAAATGTTTCGTTTCTAAAAGTTTTCCATCAATTTTATCTTCAATTTCTTTAATAGATAATGTTTTAATGTTCATATTTGCAACAAAATCTTCAATTCATTTTTTATCATCCTCTGTATGATTTGGTAATAATTGAAAAATAATACTTCTAACTTTTGAAAAAATCAAAGGATTATCTGATGATAATTCAACATTAGATAAAATTGCAGAAAATATTTGATCAGATACATTTAAAAAATAAGCTAAATCTGTTGCTATATCAAATCGAACCAATTTAGTTACTGAATTAAAATATTCATTTTTAATTTTCCGAGAAATTTCTAAAGAACCATCATCTCCTATTCCTAATATTAATGGGATTTCATTATAATTTTTATTGTCATATTCAGTCACTATATTAGGATCTAAAATTAAAGCACGAACATCATGATCTTGAATTTCCATTATCAAAGAATTTATAGGACCATTTGATTTAATTCTAATCATTAACTTTTGAGAATCATATAAAAATTTTAAAGGACTAAAAACCGCAAGAGAATTTCCTAAAATAATTGCTGGTAATGGTAAATATTTATGGTAACTTAAAATATCATTAGCTAAATTTTGCAAATCAGAAAGATATATTCTTATATTATTTTTAATAATTATTTTTGTAAAATTTCTCTTCATTTTAACCTTTTTAAATAATCTTAAATTTTGAAGTTAAAGAAGAAACCTCTTCTTTAGATTTTTTAATGATATTTTCATCATAAGGATTTTGTAATAATTGAATAATAATATGAGCTAATGTTTTAAATTCTTCTTCTTTAAATCCTCTTGTTGTCATTGCTGGAGTACCTAATCTAATACCACTTGTTATTTGAGGAGATTCGAGATCATTAGGAATTGCATTCTTATTTACTGTAATATTTGCTCTTTCCAAAATTTCTGTTGCTTCTTTACCAGTTAAATTAAATGATTTTTTAACATTAATCATAAAAAGATGATTATCTGTTGTGCCAGAAACGATTTCAATATTTGCTAATTTAAATTCATTACAAAAAGCTTTAGCATTTTTTATTATTTGTTCTTGATAAATAGCAAACGAAGGATCAAGCGCTTCTTTAAAAGCAACAGCCTTAGCTGCTATTTGATGAAATAGTGGTCCTCCTTGATAACCAGGAAAAACTCATCGATCCACTTTTTGAGCAACTTCTGAATTATTTGTCATAATTATTCCGCCTCTTGCCCCTCTTAGGGTTTTATGAGTAGTAGATGTTACTACATCACAATACTCAAAAGGACTAGGATGTAATTTAGTAGCTACTAATCCTGCAATATGAGCAATATCAGCCATTAATTTTGCACCTACTTGGTCTGCAATTTCTTTAAATTTCTTAAAATCAATAATTCTTGAGTAGGCGCTTGCTCCGCAAATAATTAAATCAGGTTTAATTTTTTTTGCAAGTTCTAGAATTTGATCATAATCCAAAATTCCATTTTTATCTACATCATAAAAATAAGTTTGATAAAAATATCCAGAAAAACTAATTTTATATCCATGACTCAAATGTCCACCAGATGATAAACTCATTCCTAATATTTTTCCATTTTTAGGAATCAATGAAGCAATAGCTGCCGCATTTGCAACTGATCCTGAATATGGCTGAACATTAGCATATTTTACATTAAATAATTTTTTTAATCGTTCAATAGCCAATTCTTCAATTACATCAACGTTTTCACACCCACCATAATATCTTTTATGAGGATATCCTTCACCATATTTATTAGTTAAGATTGATCCAGCAGCTTTTAAAACATCTTCTGATACATAATTTTCTGAAGCAATTAATTCTATACGATCTTGTTGTCTAATCAATTCATTATTTATTGCTTTTTCAATTTCTTTATCGTTCAAAAATATTTTTTGATATTTAATCATAAAATACCTCCATAATATTATTTTTAATTTTACAATACATTAAAAATTAATATTAAAGTATTGACATATTTTTAATTTAGCTGATTTTTCAATTATGCTTAATTTATAAATTGTAGTATTCATTTTTTTAGCCAATTGATTTCTTTTTAAGTTATTTACTTTTAATTCATAAATTACATCAAATTCTTCTTTGGTTAAAAAATGAAACAAATCTTCATAATAATAATTTTCACTTAAATTTTCTTCACAATGATCAATCAATAAACTTAGATTTAATACTTGATGATTTTTAGATTTATAAATATTACAATAGGTTCTCATATAATTTCAAATTTTTCTTGAAAAATAACTTTCTATATTAAAGTTTTCATCTAAAGATAAATTACCGAAATATTCTAATTTATTTTCGCTTTCTAATAATTTATAGAAAGAAAACAAAATTAAATCATCTGCTTCTAATGGTACATTTGGATTTGTGTATTTTACTTTATTTGATAACGAACGAATATATTCTTGTTTTTTCTTATAAAATAATTGAACATTAAATTCATAATTTGATTTTTTATACATTTTTTTCTACTTTAAATATCCTGGATTAAATATAACAAAAATAGATGTTATAAATTTCTTTTTTAAAATGTAAATAGTTCAATTCAAGTAAAATTAAAATATGAGTAAAAAGTTGTTTTTATATGAAGTAGATCCTTTATTTTTTTATGATGCCAATAATGATGGATTTGGAGATTTTAAAGGATTGAGTCAAAAAATAAATTACTTTCAATATTTAAATATAGATGCAATTTTATTGCCTGACATTTTTAATCAAGAAGAAATTATTGCAAAAGATGTTCAAATCTCAATATATGATAAATATGGAAATTTAAAACAATTAAAGAAAATGATTGATGATTTTCAAAAAAATAACATTGATATATATGTGCAAATTGATTTAAAAAATATTTTGAAATCTATGATTCTAAAAACAAGTTTTAAAGATATTTTTCAACCAGATATTTCTAAATATATTGAAGAAGATAATAGTTCTAAATTTAAAATTTTAAATTGAAATACAAAAAAAAGAATTGATGCATTTAAAAAAATTATTAATTTTTGAACTAAACTAAATGTAAATAATTTTGTTTTTATTAATTTTGAACAACTATATGACAAAAATAATAAATTAGATAAAAAATTATTATATCAATTGAAATTTTTATATGAATTAACAAAAGAAATAAATCATAAATGCACTATTGGATTAAGATCTATGTTATTTAATAATAAAACAATAAATTATATATTTCAAAATTTAATAAATGTAATGTGTGATTTTTATATTGATTCTTCATATTCTTTATTTGCAACTAATAAACAACATCCATTTGAATTGCAAAAACCATTTAATTGTAAAATGTTGTCAAAAAAATTAAAAACCTTAAAAATCCCTTCTGAGCATAACTGAAAATATTTTATTTCTATAAATAATAATAAAATAGGTCGGGTAAACTCTCGTTGATTAAATGAGGAAATTTTAATAGATGAGTCAAATAAATGTTTACTAATGTTTACTAATCTTTTGTTATATTCTACTGTTAACTATTATGGAGATGAATTAGGGCTGTTAAGATTAAATATTAGAGATAAAAAAGACTTTTTTGATTATGAATATAATGAAAAAAAGAGAGCCTTGGAATTTAATAATTATAAAATTGATTATTTTGAAGAATCTCAAAAATATTTATCTAAAATAAATGCTCAATCTTTTTTTATATGAAATGATAAAAAAAATGGCGGTTTTACAAAAAGTGATTTTTGTTTTAGAAAACTTCCTATTAATTATTTAACACATAATTGAGAAAATGAATTTAATGATAAAAATTCTATTTTGAATTTTTATAAAAATTTGATTACAATAAATAAAAATATTGATTTAGATCATCTTGCTAAAAGACAAAAAATAAAAATACAATTAAAGAAAAAAATATTTATTATAAAAATAATTGAAGAAACTAATCAAAATATTATTTTAATTAATTTATCAAATAAATCAATTAATAAAAAATTAAATGAAAAGTGAAAAGTTATATCAAGCACAATAACTAATAAAAAATATTTAAAAAATATAGAATCTTTGTCACCTTATGAATCATTGGTTTTAGTGAAAAAAAATAATTAATATTAATCACTTTTTTGCTTAAATAATGTTTTTCAAGCAAATATCAACATATTAATTAGTAAATATAAAATGATTGCTGAAGTTATTGCACAAAAGATGATTGAAACTACTCCAAATGTGCTTTGCATATCATTTAAAAATACTGAATTTAAATCTGCATTTATTTTTCCTATTGCTTTTGCTGTAAAAATCATCGAAGTTACACCAATAGCACATGGGAAAGATAATGAACACAAGATGGGTGAAAATGTTTTTAAATTATGATTAAAACGATGCACAAATATTCTAAAAATAAAGAAATATAGTAATACAGTAGTAACAAATCCTAACATAGTAGTCAAAATAGCTATTACATTTAAAAATGTTTGAGGGTATAAATCTACTTGTTTATTTGCTGCTAAAATAAATACTTGATAAAATCCTGCACATGACAAGTTAGCAGGAGAAAATCATACAGCAATTGTTGGATAATGTTCTTTATTCAATTTGTCAATTTTAAATAATAATAAATATGTAATAACAGATAAACTTACTAGAAACATAAAATAACCTAAATATCATATTACTTGAAAGAATATATTAGGAATAGCAGGAATGTTCCCAGAAACTGTACATGATGTTATCAAACCAACAGTTGGAACAAAATATGAACCATAAACTACTTCACTTTTTTTGATGTGATTGTAAAAAATGCTTTTTCCAAAATAAAATAATAAAATAAATTGAATTGCAATGGCCAGTACCATTAAAGTGGCAGCAGATATTTGACAAGGACTAGTTATATTTCTATCTCACATTCCAATAAATCCTGCTAACAACATTAAGCACATGGAAAATGTTGGCATTAAAGAAACGGTTAAAGGATTATGTAAATCTTTTTTTAATTCATGAAAATGAAAAATGTACTTAAACAAAATCATTAGAACAAATAAAATTAAAAATGGGAAAAAAGCACAAGAAACTCAATTTCCTACTTGTGATTGATTATTTAAAGAAAAAATTTGTCTGTAACAATTTCCTAACCCACCTATTCCAAGAGCTAAACCTGTAAAAGCAATAGGTAGAGACTTAAAATTATTTTTAAATTCTGATATTTTCATTATATTTCCATTCTTGTTAATTTTATTTAATCTTTTTTTGTTTATATTGAAAAAATTTTACTCCAATGAAAAATAAAAAAAATAATTATTAATTAAATACAAATTTTATAAAATTTTCTATTATGTACAGAAGATATTCAGACGGAATGATAGAAGTAATAACTGGTCCAATGTTTAGTGGAAAAAGTGAAGAATTAATTAAAAGAATTAGAATTCTTTCTTATGCTGAAATTCCAACTCTTGTTATCAAGCCATCTATTGATAATCGTTTCTCTAATACAGATATTATTTCAAGAAATGGAAATTCAATCAAATCTTATTCAGTATCTACCACAAAAGAAATTAAAGAATTGTTTTATCAAAAAAAATATAAAGCTTTGGTTGTTGATGAAGTTCAATTTTTTGATATGTCTTTGATAGAATTTTTAGATAAATTAGCCAATCAAGGAATAAGAATTATAGTTTCAGGATTAGATCAGGATTATTTAAGAAGACCTTTCCCTATTGTTGCTCATTTAATGGCAATTGCAGATAATATAGAAAAATTAAAAGCTGTTTGTTTAATTTGCAAAAGAGCTGCTTCATGTTCTTTTAGAACTTCAAAAAGTGATAATACAATTGAAATTGGAGACACGGATATTTATGAAGCAAGATGTAGAGAGTGTCATGTAAAGGATTCTTCTACAAAATAAGGTTATTTTTCAACAACAAAAGCATTTATTTTTCCTTCTAATTTAGCTACCGAATCAATTTTTATAGTAACTTTTTGACCAATTTTAAAAGTTTTATTTTTTGATTCATTGGATAAAGAATAATAATCATCTGAAATTTTATAATTTTCTGCATCTTCTAAAGTTGAGATATGAACTAAAGCATTTGAAGTATCTCCTAAATCTACAAAAAAACCAAATTTTTGAATTGAAACAATTGTTGCGCTAATTTCCTTATCCACAAAATTTTTATAATATTCTGCTTTTTTCATGTCCATCACTTTTCTTTCAAGATCTACTGCAATTACTTCGGCATTAGATGAAGATAGTGCAATTTGATCAATTTCATGAGATTTTTTTTCAGAATAATGTTTGTTACCTTTAAAGATTACTTCTCAAATAATTCTATGCAATAAAAGATCGGGATATCTTCTTATAGGAGAAGTAAAATGGGAATAATATTGAGAAGCCAAACCAAAATGACCTATATTGTGAGAAGAATATTTAGCTTTTTGCATTGTTTTCAGTAAAAACATTTTGACTAAATTATCAAATCTTTTTTCTTTAATTTGATTAACAAATTTTTGAAAATCTCTTGGATTATTAGATTGCTTTAATTGATAATGTTCTTGAGGAAGAATTGAAGAAATAAATAGATTTAAATTTTGTACTTTTTCAACATCTGGGCATTCATGAATTCTATAAATAGAAGGAACTTTTAAATCAGCAATGGTTTTAGATACTACTTCATTTGCAAAAACCATGAAATTCTCTATTAATATTTCAGAAGACAATCTTTCTCTTTTTTTAATTGCAATTACATTTCCAGTTGTTTTATCTAATTCTATAACAGGTTCTTCAATCTCAAAATCAATATAGCCTTCTTGATATTTATTGTTACCAATAATATCACTTAATTCATAAGCAATTGTTAGCATTTTTAATAATTCTGAATCATTTTTAATTATTTCATCATTTTCTTTGTTTGCTACTTGATTATAAGTTAGACGATATTTTGATTTAATAATTGAAGGATATATTTTTTTATTTATTATATGACCTTGTTTATTAATTTCTGCTTCTAGTGTAATTGCATATCTATTTTCATTTGGATTTAAAGAGCAAATTCCATTTGATAATTTTTCAGGCAACATCGGAATAACTTTATCTATCAAATAAACTGAACATCCTCTATTTCTGGCCTCAAGATCAATTTGACTATCTTCTTTAACATAATAAGCAACATCTGCAATAGAAACATATAAAATATAATTTTCATTATTCTTTTCAACTAAAATTGCATCATCAAAATCTTTTGTTTTTTCCCCATCTATAGTCACAATTAATTTAGATGTTAAATCTATACGATTAAATTCATTAGTAATTTTTGCTTGATCAGGAATTAAATCAGCTTCTGCTAATACTTCATTAGAAAATGTTTGCTTAATACCTGAAATATCCACTAATAAATTAATATCAGAATATGGTTTGCTAATAGATTCTAAAACTTTATCAATTAATAAATAAATATTATTTTGTTCTATTTTGTCTATCTTAAATCTTGCATAAGTATTTTTTTCTAATGATGATTTATCGTAAATAATTTGATAATTATTTAAATTATTAGAAATGATTTTTAAATCTAAATTATTATCAATTTCAGCATAAATAAATTTAGTTTTACGATGATTAATTTTTACCTCAATTGCAAAATAAAAATTAGGATCATCAATATCTTGATAAACATTAATATTAATATTGTCATCTTTTAAAGCATTTAAATGGTTGTTAAAGATAATTACCTTTATATCTAAATTATCATTCAATTTAGCAAATGCAAAATATTTTCCTTGACCTGTTACTTTTAATTCAACATCAAAATTACCAATAAATTTAGGAATAAAATATTGATTTCTTTTTTTAGAAAATGCAATAGTTCCATTTGATTTTAATTGAAAAAGATAATCACTAAAGGCGCGATTATATTTAGGATTAATATTTAAAAATTTAACAATATCTAAAAAAGATGATGATTTTTTATTTTTTAAGTATTCTAAAATTTTTTGCTGGTAATTTTCAAACATAAATATATTGTTTCTTATTTAATAAATATTCTTATAAATAGAGTAACGATGAAAATGATAATTCCTAAAATGATCATTGATCATTTTAAAAATTTCTTTCATCCATGTTCTTTTGTTTGAGAAAATAATTTCAAATCCGAAGAACCAACAAGAGCTCCTGTAAATGAATTAGAATCTGGTGCCATTAAAAAACCGATAATAATCATTAAAAAAGAAATAATAAAAAGTATTATTGTCAAGATAAATCCAACCATTTTTACTCCTTAATATTTTTATTAATTTTATACAATAAAATCAAAAAAAGATAAAAAAAATGGCAAGGGTGACAGGACTCGAACCCACAACATGCGGGGTTGAAGCCCGCTGTTCTACCAATTGAACTACACCCTTATGCTCATGTAATACTTATGTAATACTTTATTTTATCAATTTTATTTAGAAATTTCTTCTAAAACATTTAATAAATCACCAATTGTTTTAACATCATTAATTTTATTTGAAGGAATGGTAATGTGAAAATTATCTTCAAAATCTGCAATCATTTCAACCATGTCAATTGAATCTAATCCTAAATCTCTAATCACAGTGTTATCATTAAATGATTTATTAGTTTTTGATTGAATTATTTTATAAATTTCATCTCTATATTTCATAAATTTATATTTTATATGAAAATAATGTTTAAATATGTAAAATTTTGTTAACAAATTAATATAATTAATATAAATTTATCATAAGAAAAAAGAATATTATGGCCAATTCAGTAAAAAAAGATCCTCGTTTTGAAGAAATATTATTTACACAAGAACAACTAGAAAAAAGAATAAAAGAACTTGCTTCATGAGTTAATAAAACTTATAAAGGTTCCAAAGATTTAATTTTAGTTGGTTTATTAAAAGGTTCAATTCCTTTTATGGCTCAATTAATTAAAGATATTAAAGTAGAACATATGCTAGATTTTATTATTGCATCATCATATTCTGGTGATACTAAATCAACAGGTAATGTTAAATTAGTTATGGATTTAAATGTAGATATCTATGATAAAGATGTTTTAATTATTGAAGATATTATAGATAGTGGAATTACTTTATATAAAGTTAAAAAAGGATTTGAATCTAGAAACCCAAAATCTATTAGAATTATGACTCTATTAAATAAACCTTCAAGAAGACAAGCGGATATTAAACCAGATATATATGGATTTGAAGTTCCAGATAAGTTCTTAGTAGGATTTGGATTAGATATAAAAGAAAAAATGAGAAATGTTCCTTATATTGGAGTTTTTAATAAAAAATATTTAGATAAATTATAAATTTATTTAATTTTAATCTTGTTTGATGTAAATTAGTTTATTAAAGAATGCAAAATTTAATATTAGAATACAAAATGCTTTAAAGAAAACATCTTTTCCAAATTGAAATCAGAATACAACACTGAAAGTTAATCAAATTATTGATGGTTAGATTGTGATTTTTTATATTAAAAAATTCTTTTCAACTACTAATTTGTTACTTTTATATAAGAAAAAAAGAAAATTAAAAAAAATAACTACTATTTGTAGTTATCTTATATTTAATTAAACTATTATTACTTAATATTTCTTTTTTTAATAATTTCATCAGAAATATTTTTAGGAGCTTTTTCATAATGATCAAATTGCATTTGATAATTACCTCTTCCTGATGTCATTGTTCTTAAGTCAGTTGAGTATCCAAACATTTCTGAAAGAGGAATATCTGCTTTAATAACACTAGCTCCATCTTGTCTTGTTTCATTTGTTTTAATTTGTCCTCTTCTTCTAGAAATATCACCCATAATATCTCCAAAATATTCTTCAGGAACAATAACAGAAACATCCATAATTGGTTCTAATAAAACAAACCCTAATTGTTCTTTCCCTGCAGTTAAAGCTTTTGAAGCAGCAATTTTATAAGCCATTTCTGAAGAATCGACATCATGGTATGATCCATCAAATAATGTTGCTTTTAAATCAATAACAGGATATCCTGCAAGAACTCCCATTTCCATTTTTTCTTCTAGTCCTTTTTGAATAGATTTAATATATTCTTTTGGAATTTTACCTCCAACAATTTTATCTACAAATTCAAATCCTTGATCTTTGTTAGGTTCAAATTTAATTCAAACATGACCATATTGACCTTTACCACCAGATTGTTTAATATGTTTTCCTTCAACATCAGCTGATTTAGTGATTGTTTCACGATAAGCAACTTGAGGAGCTCCAACAGTTGCTTCTACACCAAATTCTCTTTTTAGACGATCAACAATAATTTCTAAGTGTAATTCTCCCATTCCTAAAATAATTGTTTGACCAGTTTCTTCATCTGTATATGTTTTAAAAGTAGGATCTTCTGCAGCTAATTTTTGTAATCCTAATGATAATTTTTCTGTAGCAGCTTTTGAAGCAGGTTCTAAAGCTTGAGAAATAACTGGTTCTGGGAATTGCATTTTTTCTAAAACAAATTTAGGAGATTTTTCACCAACCAAGGTATCTCCGGTTGTTGTAGCTTTTAATCCAACAGCAGCTGCAATATCTCCAGCTCTTACTTCATCAATTTCTTCTCTTTGGTTAGCATGCATCTCTAAAATACGGCCAATTCTTTCTTTTTCGCCTTTTGTTGAATTGTAAACATAAGAACCTTTTTCTAAAACTCCTGCATAAACTCTAAAAAATGTTAAAGAACCAACAAATGGATCATTCATAATTTTAAAAGCTAAAGCTGCAAAATCATGATCATCTGAAGATGGTACTTCAAATGTTTTATCATCTAAATGAGCTGTAATAGGAGGAACATCAATTGGCGATGGTAAATAATCAACAACTGCATCAATCATTGCTTTTACACCTTTATTTTTAAAAGCTGTACCACATACTGCTGGGAAAAATTCAGAAGTTAAAGTTGCTTTTCTAATAGCTTGTTTTAGACGATCAGCATCTATATCTAAATTACCTTCTAATACTTCCATCATTAATTCTTCATCAAAATCTGCTACTGCTTCAATTAATTCATGTCTTTTGATTTTAGCAACTTCTTCTAAATGAGAAGGAATAGGAATTTCTTTACCATTTTCTTCAGGTTGACCATCAAATTCTCAAGCTTTCATTTCTACTAAATCTATATGACCTGTATAATTACTTTCTTCTCCAATATTTCATTGAATAGGAACACAATTACCACCAAGTAATTTTCTAACTGAAATAACTGCTTTTTCAAAATTTGCTCCAGCTTTATCCATTTTGTTAACAAAAACAATTCTTGGAACACGGTAGTTAGTTGCTTGTCTTCAAACAGTTTCTGTTTGAGGTTCTACTCCTGATTGAGCATCTAAAACAGCTACAGCACCATCTAATACTCTTAATGATCTTTCTACTTCAACTGTAAAATCAACGTGTCCTGGAGTATCAATAATGTTAATTCTTTTACCTTTTCAAAAAGCTGAAGTTGCAGCAGAGGTTATTGTAATCCCTCTTTCTTTTTCTTGAGCCATAAAGTCCATTTGAGAACCACCATCATGTGTTTCTCCAATTTTATGAATTTTTTTAGTATGTAATAATATTCTTTCTGTTGTTGTTGTTTTACCAGCATCAATGTGAGCCATGATACCAATGTTTCGATAATCTTTTAATTCATATTTTCTTGCCATATTCTAATCACACAACCTTATCATCTAAAGTGAGCAAATGCTTTATTTGCTTCAGCCATTTTATGTGTATCTTCTTTTTTCTTAACAGCTCCACCTGTTCCTTTTGAAGCTTCGATAATTTCATTAGCTAATTTAACATCCATTGTTTTTTCAGTTCTAATTCTTGCATAGTTTATTAATCATCTTAATGCTAATGTTTGTTTTCTTCTTGCTGATACTTCTGAAGGAACTTGATAGTTTGTTCCACCAATTCTTCTTGTTCTTACTTCTAATAATGGAGTTACATTTTCAACTGCTTTTTGAAATACAACTAAAGGGTCTTCATTTGTTTTTTCTTTAACTATTTCAAAAGCTGAATATAAAATTCTTTCAGCTGTTGATTTTTTTCCATCTAACATAATTGTATTAATTAATTTAGTTACTATTTTTGAATTAAAAATAGGATCAGATAAAACTTCTCTTATAGGTGCTTTTCTTTTTCTTGACATTCTTTTTCTCCTTTTTAAATAATTATTTACATTTGTGTTCTAAACCAAATAAAAATGACTTATTTATTATTTTTTAGGTTTTTTAGCCCCATATCTAGATCTTGCTTGTTTTCTATTATTAACACCCGCTAAGTCTTGTGTACCTCTAACAATTGTGTATCTAACCCCAGGCAAGTCTTTTACTCTACCACCTCTAATTAATACAACAGAGTGTTCTTGTAAATTGTGTCCTTCTCCTGGAATATATGCTGTTACTTCCATTCCGTTTGATAATTTAACCCTTGCATATTTACGTAAAGCTGAGTTAGGTTTTTTAGGAGTCATTGTTGCAACCCTTGTACAAACTCCTCTTTTGAATGGAGCGGGTTTATTTGTGAATTTTTTGTGTAATGAATTAAAACTTAAAGATAATGCAGGAGCATTAGTTTTACGAATTTTGTTTTGTCTACTGTGATTTACTAATTGATTGATTGTAGGCATTTATTTCCTTTCTAAAAAATAAAAATTATGATTATATTATACCAACTCATCCTAGTGTATCAAAAAAATAAATTATTATTTTTGTATAGTAATTATTCTATAAATAAAAATGGCTTTAAATTATTTCTTGCTTTGGTTAAAGTATCATGAACATTAGCTCTTGTTGTTGCCAAAATATTAGCAATTTCTGATAAAGATAAGTCTTCTATGTAGTAAAGATGAAAAATTTGATATTGATTTTGAGTTAAAACATGTGAATACTTTTGAAATACTTTAATATATTCTTCTCTTAATTCCAATGAAGTGTTTTTATTTTTCATTATTTTCCATTAATCCTTTTGTTAAACCATATATATAAGCATCTAAATCAAATTCTTGTAAATCATCCATTTTTTCTCCTAATCCAATCAATTTAACATCAATGTTTAATTTATCCTTAATTGATAAAATAATTCCTCCATTAGATGTTCCATCCATTTTAGTTAATACTATTCCTGATATTGGTGTAACTTCTTTGAAAGCTTCTGCTTGCAATATTCCATTTTGTCCTGTTGTAGCATCTAAAACTAAAAGAGATTCATGAGGGGCTTCTGGAATGAACTTTTGAATTATTTTATTAATTTTAGCTAACTCATTCATTAAATTAATTTTATTTTGTAATCTACCTGCAGTATCAATTATTAAAACATCATATTCATTGTTTTTTGTTTTTTCAAATGCTTTATAAACAACAGAAGCAGGATCTGCTCCTTCTTTATCAGGTAAAACAATATCTACATTTAATCTTTCGACTCATATTTTCAATTGTTCAACAGCACCTGCTCTAAAGGTATCTGCAGCTGCTAATATAACTCTTTTTCCTTCTAAAACTAACTTGTTGGCAATTTTGGCAATAGATGTTGTTTTACCAGAACCATTTACTCCAACCATTAGCAAAACATTTAATCCAGAATGATCTAAATTTAATTTAGTATTAACTGTTGATTGATTGGCATAAATAACAAACATTTTATCTGCGATAATTTCATTAATTAAATTTTTATCTGTTATATTTTCAGCTTTTACTTCTTTCTTAATTTCTTCTAATATTAAATACACTTGAGATACAGAAATATCTGACATAATTAATATCTCTTCTAGTTTTTCAAAAAATTCTTCATCAATTTGATTATGATTTGATTGTAATTCTCTAATTTTTTTAGTTAAATTAGTTCCAGATTTTGATAAACCTGCAACATATTTATTAATTTTCTTTTCTTTAATTAATTGTTTATTAAGTTCTTTTTTTTCTTTTTTTGCTAATTTTTCTTGCTTTTTAATTAACTTGATTTCTTCTTTTGTAATCTCTTTTTCTTTAGTTATTTCTTCTTTTTCTACTTCAATAAGTTCATCATTTTTTTCTTCTTGTATTTCATTTTGATCAAATTGTTCATCTTTAGTATCATCTTTTTCTTTTGCACCAAATAATCTCTCTTTTAACTTTTTAAAAAAACCCATATTTTCTCCAAAAATTAATGTTATACATTAAATTTTAAATGATAAAATTAACAATATGAAATTTTTACAAGCGAAATTTTTAAAAATATCAAGTGCAATCGTTATATTATCTCCTATTTCAATTGCTCTATCTTGTTCATCACAAAATAATGAATATCAAGTTTCTGCTTCAGATGATATTTTATATTCAACAATTTGAAATTTATCAGGTGCTAATGAAATTCAAAATAGTTTTTTTAATTTAACTATTGAGGATTTGCAAAACAAAATTAACCAACAAATAAAAAATGATGAGAAAAAATATTATTTAATGAAAATATATTGTTTTTATTTATTATGAGAAGCAATCAAAAACCCAACATCTGAAGATGGTTCTACATCACAATTAATTCTTTCTGAAGATATAAAAAACTTTGGAACTTTTTTAAGTAATAAATTAGTTTCAGATGATGACAAAATTACTTTAGATGATCGAACTTATAATAATTTGAAAGCTTATATAAATACTTTTGATTTTAATATATCAATTATAAATGTTAATGAAGGAGCAATTGATAATGCATTAACTTTAAGAGAAGTGTTATGAAATAAAAGTTATTATGTGTTGAATTTTAAAATAGATTTTTGAACAAGTGATGAAGAAACTAACGCTAAAATGGTAAGTGCTAGCACAGGTAAATCAATTATGTATAAAAATAATTTATCAAGAAGCCAAAGAGAAGAAATTAGAAAAATTACTAATTTGGAATTAAAAGAATTAACAACTAATCAATATTCATATCAATCAACAAAATTGTATTATGATGCTACAAATAAAAAATTTTCAACCATTGTTTTACCTTCAAATGTTTACTATAATGGTAGTGAGGAAACTGTAAATTCTGGTTTTGCAACTAAAGATAAAAGTAGAAGATTATTTTTATTTGATTTTTATAGTGCTAATGAAAATGATAACAATTATCAATCTTATTTAGAATTGTGTTTAAGTCAATCTGATAATTTTAATTATTCAATAAATTCAGATTGAACTAATTTCCTAAAAAAAGAGGATTATTACAAAAAAAATCAAAGTGGTAGTTTAGCTATGGAAAATATTAAAATTAATCTAGACATAAATTTTGTTTATGACAAAATTGTTGAATAAATTATTACTTATTATTTTTTCTAAATTGATATTCACTTTTAATTATTTCTTCTAATGAATAAGAAGGTTGTCAATGTAAAATCTTAGTAGCTTTTTCATTGTTTGAAAATAATTGACCAGGATCACCTGCTCTTCTTGGTCCTATTTGATAATTAATATTAATTTTTAAAGTTTCAATTGATTTATCTAAAACTTCTTTTACCGAAAATCCTTGACTAGTTCCTAAATTAAAAATATCACTCTTGTTATTTTTTAATGATCATTCCATACCTAAAACATGAGCATTTACTAAATCATTAACATGAACGAAATCCCTAATGCAAGTTCCATCTTTAGTTTCGTAATCATTTCCAAAAATATAAAATGTTTTTGATAAATCTAAAGCAGATGAAATTACAAGTGGTAATAAATGAGTTAAAGATTTTCCTTTAACTCCTATTTTTCCATTTTCATGAGCTCCTGCAACATTAAAATATCTAAAAATAACATATTGACGATTAAAAGCTTTTGCTCATGATTGAATTAAATATTCAGCAGATAACTTAGATTGTCCATACGGATTAATTGGATTTTTTTCATCGTCTTCATTAATAGGAATAGACTTAGGTTCTCCATAAACGGCGGCTGTTGAAGAAAAGATAAATGATTTAACATTATAGTTTTTAGCAATATTCAATAGATTTCAAACACCATTTGTATTAACATCAAAATATTCTAAAGGCTTTTCTACAGATTCAGGAACAACTATTAATCCTGCAAAATGCATGATTACCTCAATATCTTTTTCGCTTTCAAAAACTTTATTAACTTCATTATGATTTCTAATATCTACTTGATAAAATTTTGCTTTTGGATGAATATTAGATTCAAAACCTTTTGATAAATTATCAATTATTACAACATCATAACCTTTTTCTATTAATAAATAAACTGCATGGGATCCAATATATCCTGCTCCACCTGTAACAAGAACCTTCATGTATTATTCCTTTCTAAATCCTTCAATTAATGTGATTTCACAATAATATTTATAGTTTATTATTATAATCTAATATTTTTTTAATTGGTTTATAAGAAAATCGATGAACATTAAAAATGGGTTTATTTTTCATGAGAGCTATTTGATGTTCTTTTGTTCCATAACCTTTATTTTTGCTAAATTTATATTCAGGATACAAATGATCTAATTTCTCCATTTCACGATCTCTTATTACTTTTGCAACAATAGATGCTGCTGCAATTGATTGAGAAAGATTGTCTCCTTTAATAATGGATAAGAATGGAATAGATGTTTGTTTTATTTTTTCAGCATCAATTAAACAAAAATCGATATTCTTTTGATGTTTATTTATTAATTGTTCCATTCCAATAATAGAAGTTTTTTTAGGATTATGTTCATCAACATAAGAAGGTTCAAAAATAATTCAATCAACCAAAAGAGCAACTTTAATTATTTCTTCAAAAAGTATATTTCTTTGATGAACAGATAATTTTTTAGAATCTTTAATTTTAGAATTGCAATATGAAGTTGGCAAAACACAAATCGCAACCACTAAAGGTCCTGCTCAACATCCTCTACCCACTTCATCTAGTCCAGCTATATTTTTATAGCCTTGGCAATACAAAGATTCTTCATATTTTTTCATAATAAAATTTTATTTTAATCTTTTATTTCTAAAATTTCTTTAATTGAATCTATAAAATTATTTTTATTTTTAACAAAACTAAATTGTTCTGAATTTTTCGTAATAAAAGAACCATTAGAATTTATTCCGCCGCCATCTGCAATTCATAAAAAATAATAATTTTCAATGTCTTTAATAATTTTATTAAGATTTTCAAATGATTTAGCTGTTTCTATAATTTTGGAACCTGAAGAATTATAATAAGAAGTTTCAATGATTACTTTTTTATTATTTAATTGATTTGTTATAATGAAATCTATTTTTTTATTGTTTAGAAGATTTGTGTTTTGGAATTCTTCTAAAATTAATTGTCTATCAATAGTAATATATTGATATTTAGAAAAAGCTTTAGTAATAATTTGATCAATTTCTTTTTCATTTTTGGTTCCTGTTCTATTCTTTCTAGCATTGGTATCTAAACCAACTTCAATTCCTGTTAAAAAATCTACAAAATTTTTTATTTTACCTTCAAGAATTAATTTATTTAATCCTGTTAATTCTAAAAAAGTAATGATAGATTTGGATGAATTTAAAAATTCATTTAATTTATAAATCTCATTATTTAGCTTAAAAACAAAATCATTTTTTTTAATTTTATCTTTAGATATCGCCACCAAATAAGGTAATATAGAAAATACTTCAGGTTGAGAAGCAAATAATTTTTCTATTTTTCTATTTAATTCCATTTGATTAGAAGAAATAATGTAATTTAAAGTATTTAATTTGATTTGCAACTCATCAATAATTTCAATTATTTTATCAATGTCAATTAAATCATTTAATTCAATATTTGTTTTCTCTAATGTTTTCAAAAAATTATTTATATTATTTTTCATAATTTATTACAATCACTTCTTTTCCTGAATTTTTTCTTTTATTACCTTTTGAATTAATGTTTCTATTTGTAACAATAGGAATAATTTGAAAATCTTTATATAAAGTTTGAATTAAAGATGTATTATGATTTGTCATCATTCACTTTACACCTTTTTTATCAAGACCTATTAAACAATTAGCTAATCTTATTTGTCCTTCTTGACCAAATGAATCTTTTGTATAAGAATCAAAACCATGCTTATTATTTTCATAATCATAAGGAGGATCACAAAAAACAAAATCTCCCTTATGAGATTTTTCTAAAACATATTCAAAATCATTGTTCAAAATTTCAATATTATTTTTTTGTAAAAACAAAGAAATATTATCTAAGTTTTGTGAATCAAATAAATTTAATTTTTCAGAATCTTTACCATTAAAAGGAACATTAAACTCATTATTTTTATTAACTCTATACATTCCATTAAAACATGATTTATTTAAATAAATAAATCTAGCAGCTATTTTAATATCATTCTTAAATTGTTTTGTTCTTAATTTATAAAAAAATTCTTTAGAATGCTGTTTTTTATATTTTTTAAGTTCTTTTATTAATAATTCTTTATTATCTCTAATAACATTATAAGTAATTATTAATTCTTTATTAATATCATTAATAATTGCTTTTTGAGGTTTTAAATAAAAAAATACAGCCCCAACACCAACAAAAGGTTCAATATAAGTTTTAAAAGTGCTAGGAAAGAAATTCTTTAAATACTTATTAATTACATTTCTTTTTCCACCAACTCATTTAACAAAAGGATTTAAATTATTTCCATTAATATTCATTATTTGAACATTAATAAGCGATGAATTTCTTTAAAATTGTAATTTTTTGTATTTTGATTTTAAACAATTAACAATAAAATATTCTTGCAATTAAATTATTTTCAAAATTACAATTTTAAAGAAAAAATGCATCTATTGACCCAGAACAATCGATGCATTTTTGACACAAGCTCAATTTATTTTTATGTCCTGGAACAATAAAAGTGGTTGTGCACTTTACATAAGATTATTTTATTAATTTTGTCAATACAATGATATATTAATTCATAATTTTAGTTATTTCTTGATATATATCTTCTTCATTAATTTGGATATATCTAGATGTTGTATTAATGTTAGAATGACCTAAAGTTTGTTTTACAATTTCTATATTAACATTATTCTTTAATAAATTAGTAGCATAACTTCTTCTTAATCCATGTGGTGTTAATTCTTTATTAAAATATTTATTAGATATTTTTTTAACAATTGTATTAATTTGTTTGATAGTTATTAATTTATTTTTAGAATTAATTGGTATTCTATTTGCTTTTCAAGATGTTAATAATTCTTGTAAATATTTAGTTAAGAAAATTACCCTAATTTTATTTCCTTTGCCTTTTATCTTCAATTTATTTTCGTCATATATTTTATTTTTGTTAAATTCTAATAATTCACTTACTCTAACTCCTGTTAAAAATAAAAAGGAAAAGATAATTCAATTCCTTTTTTCAATTTTATTATTAAATTCGATTGTGTTCTTAACATTTTCATATTCAATTAATGAAATAATTTTTCTGTTAATTTGTTGTGTTGTAGGTAATTTGATATCTTTACATTGATTAATTAATTTTCATTTTTTCTCAAATTTAAATATAGAAATTAGTGATGAATAAATTAAACGGATACTATTAGGAGAATGAGTTTTATTGTGACTATTAATATATTTAACAAATAATGTTTTATTTGGTTTTCTATCACCTAAATATAAATATCATTTTTGATATTGCTTAATATAAATATCTATTGTGGTTTTGGCTAAATTTTTATTTTTTAAATAGTTTATATATTTCATAATTTATACTCTTTTCTGTGTATTTAAATAAAAATACACAGTTTTAATATAATATTTTTAATAGTTGAAAGGTTAAACAATGAATATTAATGGAAAAATTTTAGATATTTATGAAAATGGCAAAGAAATTGAAAATAGAAAACTTCCTGAAATATTAAAAAAATACAACAATAATAATACTAATAGTTCTGTTTTTAGAATACCTTTAGATCTATTAAAATATAATTTGCAAAATGGAAGAATTGCAACATTTTTTATAGAAAATGAAAATAAAATAAATTCATTGAATGAACTTGAAATTAAAAATGAAATTAAAAATGAAATTATTAATTCAGATAAAAAATCTCATGATAAAACAAAAAATGATATTAAACTTATTGGCCAACAAGAACCAGGTATTGTGTTGTTAGATGGAACTGTTATTGATGGAAATAGAAGATTTACATGTCTTTTAGAATTAAATCAAGAAAATCCTAATCAAGAAGAATACAAATATTTTAATGCTTTTATTCTTAATTCTGATAATGTAGATGAAAAAATAATTAAACAATTAGAATTAAACATCCAATTGGCAAAAGATGAAAAAGTAAATTATGACATAACAGATAGATATATGGATATATATAATGTTGTATCTTTACAAAAAAAATTAACAATAGAAGAATATTCAAAATATTCTAATATAACAGAAAAAGAAATTCGAGAAATTATTGATCAAATTGAGATTGTGAAAGAATATTTGGTATATATTAAAAAAGACTTAAAATGAGACATAATAAAGAAAAAGAAGAAATTAGAACATTTTAAAGAAATATGAAAATCTTTAAATAAAATTAATTCAAAATCTGAACAGAATACAATGAAACAAATTGCTTTTGATTATATTTTGTGTGAATCACCAGATGCTGATTCAAAATCTATAAGAGAATTGTGCACTTCTTCACATAAAAAGGATAAAAATAATTGAGATTTATTTATATCAAATTCTGAAGATTTGCATGAAAAAATTAAAGAAATTATAGATAAAAATGAGGCATCCGATTTTGAAAAATTAGAATCTGAATTAAAAAAAGAAAAAGAGTTACTTCATGATTTAAAATCTAATTATCATGATTTAAATCAAAATAATCTTATTTCTAATGAAAAAGATAAAATTGATGGCATTTTAAAAATAATTTCTAAAAAAATAGCTTCCTTGTCACAACATTGAAATGAACTTGAAGAAATGAATGCTAGTGATCCTTCTAGATTAAAAGAAATTTATAAAATAATTAATACTATAGTTAATGAATTAGACAGCAAAAAAAATCATATAGAAAAAATAATGCAGAAAGATTCAAATGGACAATTCTAATGTAAAGATATATCAAAAAAATAATAATTTTTATTTATATATTGATGAAAATATTCTTGAAAATATTTATAGAAAATTAAAATTATCAATTAATAGTATATTTAAAATCATAATAGATAATAAAGTTGATAATAATTTATTTATAATTACAGAAAAAAGTAAAATTTTTAAAATTATAAATATACTACAAGAAAATAATTTAAATATAGAAACTGACAATTTTATTAAATATATAATTAATAAAGATCTTAATAAGGTTATAAATATTTCTAAAAATGAGTATGAAAATTCTAATGAATTTAAAGAATACAAAACTTTTTTAGATAATAATATTAAGAGACAATTGAAAGATCATCAAATTTTTAACTCTTTTTTTCATTATAAATTAGAACAATCAGCAAATTTCTCTTCTCCCGGTTCAGGCAAAACGTCTACTGTGCTATCTACATATGCATATTTAAAAAAAATGAAAGATATAAAATTTTTGATCATAATTGGTACAAAAAGTTCTTTAATCTCATGAAAAGATGAGTTTATTGCATGCCTTAATAAAGATAATCCCAAAATATTTACTAAAAAAAATTTTTTAGATAAATCTTTAAAAGATTTTCCTAGTATTGTCAAAGAAATTATAAAAAATTATGACTTTATATTTTTAACTTATAAAGATATACAAAAAATGGATTCTACTAAGAAACAGAATTATAAAATTATAAATTATATTTTAGAGGACAACAATGGCTATTTAGTTATCGATGAATCTCATAACATAAAAAATGAAAATAGTAAATCTTTTATTAATTCATTTGATTTACTTAAAAATATTAAATATAAAACTTTATTAAGTGGAACTCCAATACCCAATGGAATTCAAGATATTTACACACAATTAAAAATGTTACATCATTTTTGATATGACACTTTTTGAAAATATACTCAAAAAGATTTAAGAAATTTAAATTATTATGAAAAAGATGAATTTAAAAATAAATTAAATTATTTTTATGTAAGAACAACAAAAAGTAAATTAAATATACCTATGCAAAATCCAGATAAGATAATTAAATATGATTTAACCGAAGAAGAAGATAAAGTGTATAATCAAATTTTAAAAGAAAATAGTAAATCTAATTTTTTGCTATTTATTAGATTATTACAATCACTTATTGATCCTTCTTTATTAAAAAAATCTATATTAAGTGAAATAGATCTTGAAGAATCTGAGGAAATAGATTTTGAAGAAGATGAAAATTTTACTAAAAATCAATTATCAAAAATGAATAATGACAACATAAATATTTCTTTTAATCAAATTTCTTCAACAAAAATGTCAAAAGTAATTGCTTTAATAAAAGAATTAACATATAAAAAATTAAATGTTATTGTTTGATCAACTTTTGTTTCTCCTATGCATAAATTAAGAGATGAATTAAAGAAAGAAAACATTCATTCTTACATTATCAAAGGTGATGTTAGTATTGAAGATAGAGAAAAATTTTTAAGTGAATTTAGAAATGATCATGGTTCAGTTCTAATAACTAATCCTCAAACTTTATCTGAATCAATTTCACTACATAAAAGTTGTCATCATGCTATTTATTTAGATTTTTCTTACAATTTAGTTCATTTTTTACAATCTAAAGATAGAATACATCGATTGGGAATAACCAACAATGAAATTCCTACATATTATTATTTTATTTCTAACAAAAAATATGGAAATATTGAAGAAAAAATTTGATGAGCAATACAAAACAAAAAAATATTAATGGATGAAATTATTAATTCTGATTATATTGAAAGTTTTGATAATAAGTTCTCTACATTGAAATTTGTGGAAGAAATAATAAAGGATATAAAAAATGAACAACAATAAAAAAATACCTTTTTATATAATATTTAGAAAACTATTGGAAAATAGATATTTTTTTGATATTAAACCAAAATACACATACTTTTTTGATTTTTTTCCAAATAAATTAGAGATTGATGAAGAGAATTTGCATGAATATAAAAAATTTATAATATCTATTTGATTTTTTATTTATTCATTTGAATTAAATTTAAAAAGAAGATGAGATAAACTAAAATTTGAATTTTACATAAAAGAATTTTTAATAAAAAACTATAAATTTGAAAATAAAGAAATAGATGAAATATTAAATATATTATTTGAATTTAAATTATTCTCAATTGTAAATAATGAAGTAGTAATGGATGATTCGTTTTATAAACGATGACTTAATTCTTGATATTATTCATATTTTTTCTGTACAAATTTTAATTTATCAAATTATATAAATTGTAATGACGCATGAAATTTTATGAAAAATATAGATACAAATATAATGAACGAAAAATTATTTAAATTTAATTTTTATTTTTATGATAAATTAGAAAATAAGATTTCAAAAAATATAAATGTTCGAGAACTAATAAATAATTGTGAAGATTTTTTTAAAGAATATAATTTAAATCCAGAATATTCAAAATATATATTTCTTAAAAGAAAAATATTTCAATTAGCTAATATAAAATTTTGTTGCCAAGATTTGCTTGAATTACATTTTGATAATGCATCTAATCTTCAGAGAAATTTTTTTAAAAAAAATAATTTCTCAATATTTTTTCAAAACTCAAAATTAATGAATAAAATTTTGAATAACAATAGTGTTTTTTACGCAAAACATTACAAAGAATTATGATATGAATTATATTTAAATATTCAAAAAAGACAATTAAAATTAAATTATGAATTTTGATCTTCAATTGATGAAATACCAATCGTTTTTGAGGATAAATATTTACCTTATTTTTTAGAATACAAAATTAGTTTCAACTTATTTAATTTAATTTCCAATTTAGATAAAACATCATATCAATACCTATTCACTATTTCTACTATATTTAAAAATTTATATAAAAAATTAAATTTTAAATTAAAATCCGAACAAGAATTTTTATCATTAATTTGAAATTTATTATCTTTAGAAATTAAAGAAAAAATAGAAAAATCAACTTTAAAATATAAAATTCCACTTTCTAATGAAGCAAATATTAGAAAAAAATGTTTAATAGATTCTTATCAATATATTAAAAATAATAAAAATATATCAAGCATTGATGATATATCAGATTTCATTATAAATAAATATGATTTAAAAAAATCAGAAAAAAAATCTTTAACTAGAAATATTGAATCATATTTATCTAGACAAGATAATTTAATTTTTTCTAGAAATAGAAATGTTAGATATTATAATTATGAATCCATTGATTGAGATGTTGTTGTAAGTCTAATTCAAAAAATTTTGACGGAAAAAGAAGGTGTATACAATTCTCATTTTTTCTTTAATAAATATAAAAATTTTATGAAAGTTTTAAATATCTATAATGAATATGAATTACATAATTTTTTAAAAAAATCAATAACAAACAATGAGAACATAATTTTCTTAAAAATGCCTATAATTATGATCAAATGTAATAACAAAGATTTATTTTTTAGTGAATTAATACAAAAAA
Organism: Metamycoplasma sualvi; assembly: GCF_045276925.1. Taxonomy (GTDB): domain Bacteria; phylum Bacillota_I; class Bacilli_A; order Mycoplasmatales; family Metamycoplasmataceae; genus UBA710. Next base: position 138,153 of record NZ_CP174167.1, on the reverse strand, counting down.
ATAAATTAACTAAAAATGTTTTTTATAAGATTTTAGAAGAAGATTACGGATTTAAGTCTAATGTTGCAATTTCTACAATTAATTATGATTATTATAAATTTGCAAATATAAATACTAGTTCAGATGATTGAGAATATTCGAAACAAATCAAAGATCTGAAAATAAATGAATTTAAATCATTATTTATTAATAAATTTCAAAATTTAGAATATTTTGATATATCTGAATTTGAAAGTTTTTTAGTAGAAAATAATTTTGATAATAAGTATAAAAATAAAAAACTACTAGAAGAGTTAAATTTTACTATATACAAAAATAAATATATTTGTAAAAATTCATTTAATTTTATGGAAAATATTAAAAAAATAATTCAAACAAATGGAATATATAAAAATGAATTATCCTTCTTTTATAATCAAAATAAAAATTTAGAATCTTCATTACAAAATATATTTAAATTTTTAGATGTTATTCAAATTAAAGAGACCGTGGTTGTTAGTTATGATTATTTCAAAAATAAATCTAATATAGATTTGAATGATTTTATAAAGAAAATGAATGAATATTTATCTTTAAATTTAACAAAGGAAAAATACTTTTTATTAGATTCTATATTAGATGATATTAATTGTAAAAATATTTTAGATTGAATAGATATTGAATGAATTTGTAAATTTATTAATAGAAAAAATGAAAAATTAAAATTTGAAAAATTAGATAATTCCTACATTATTAGAGAAAAAAATTCTATTAATTTTAAAAATAAATTAGCATTAATAGTAAAAGAAAAAAAATATGTATCATTAAATGATTTAGAAGAAATCATAAAAAATATATTTAATGTTTCTAAAATTAATTTTAATATTAAAAATTTAAATTTTTTGAATCTAAATATTTATTATGTAAAAAATATTAATATGTTATTTGGTTCTCAAAAAGATAAAGAAGAATGAATAAAATCTAAAATAACTAATTAATCTTTATTTGCAAATACAACTTCCATATAATTAATGTTTTTTCCCTTTTGATGATCATTTAATTTCATAACCTGTAGGAATGTTGGTGTTATTCTTATCACTATTATGTAAATCAGTTGTTTGATATATTATTTTTGCACTATTAAAATTATCAATCTCTTCTAATGATCAGTTAAAAAATAAATCATTATCTGTTTTTATTTTTAATGACAATAAAAGTAAAGTAGATTTTAAAATTTAATAAAAATAAAAGATAAAGGAAATAAAATTAGAATTGTTTTTTAAGTAGGAAACTGAACTTCTTGAAATATTAAAAATCCTTTAATAACAAAATTTCTCTATGATAATTAAATTTAGAATTGATAAAATTTACTTATGATTATTACAATTAGTGAGAAAAAACTTAATGAATATTTATCTTTATCCAATGATCTGATCATTGAAGTTTTAGAGGAAAATAAAAATTCTTATAAAATACTAATCAAGGGAGATAAAAACAAAATGAAATCTAAAGATAATGGTTTTTCTCAAAAGCAATTAGAACAATTAGAAAAATTGTTGAATCCAATTGTTAAAGATATTAAAGAATTAAAACAAGATATGAATGAAGTTAAATCTCGTTTATATGCTCTTGAAAAAGATATGAAGCAAATCAAATCATTACCAAGTATTCAAAAAGAGTTAAAAAATTAATAATAATTTATTAAGATATTCAATTAAAACAAAAATGAAATGATTAAATTCTAATAATTGAGCATTATAAAATTAATAATAATTTAGATTAGCAAGATAAATTTTAAAAAATAATTAATAAAAAAATAATGAATAAAATCTAATTAATCTTCATTTGTAAATACAACTTCCATATAATTAATGTTTTTTCCCTTTTGATGATCATTTAATTTCATAACCTGTAGGAATGTTGGTGTTATTCTTATCACTATTATGTAAATCAGTTGTTTGATATATTATTTTTGCACTCTTAAAATTATCAATCTCTTCTAATGATCAATTAAAAAATAAATCATTATCAATTCTTATAAAATACTAATCAAGGGAGATAAAAACAAAATGAAATCTAAAGATAATGGTTTTTCTCAAAAGCAATTAGAACAATTAAAAGAATTATTGAATTCATTTGTTCAAAGATTGGATAAAATTGAATATCGCTTAAATGTTCTTGAAAAAGATGTGAATCAAATCAAATTATTGTCAAGTATTCAAAAAGAGTTAAAAAATTAATAATAATTTATTAAGATATTCAATTAAAACAAAAATGAAATAATTAAATTCTAATAATTGAGCATTATAAAATTAATAATAATTTAGATTAGCAAGATAAATTTTAAAAAATAATTAATAAAAAAATAATGAATAAAATCTAATTAATCTTCATTTGTAAATACAACTTCCATATAATTAATATTTTTCCCTTTTGATGATCATTTAATTTCATAACCTGTAGGAATGTTGGTGTTATTCTTATCACTATTATGTAAATCAGTTGTTTGATATATTATTTTTGCACTCTTAAAATTATCAATCTCTTCTAATGATCAATTAAAAAATAAATCATTATCTGTTTTTATTTTTAAAATTCCATTTGATGATAATAAATTTTTATATAAATTTAAATATTTTCTATAAGTTAATCTTCTTTTATAATGTCTTTTTTTAGGTCACGGATCTGAAAATGTTAATCATATTTCATTAACCATTCCTTGAAATTGATCAAATAAAGAATCTAAATCTTTATTAATAATAAAGATATTTTTTAAATTATTCTCATTAAATTTTTTAGCAGCTTTTGCAGCTACTGTAGGGAATTTTTCTATTCCTATAAATTTTTTATGAGGATTTAATTTTGCCATTTCACACAACATTTCACCTTTTCCCATACCTATTTCAAGAATAATATTTTCATCTAAAATGATAGGAAAATTTTCTATTAAATATTGAGAATTTTCTAAATATTCTCTAGCTTTAGGATCATTTCTTAATCTCATAATTTATATATTATTATTTGGTACCGAAAATTCTATCTCCAGCATCACCTAAACCGGGAATAATGTAACCATCTTTATTTAATTTTTCATCTATTGCTGCTATAAATAAATCTACATTTTTTACTTTTTGTTTTAAATTATTAATTCCTTCAGGAGCCCCCACTATTGAAACCATTTTAATATTTGAAAATCCATCTTTGTTTAATTTATTAATAGCATCAATTGCTGATCCACCTGTTGCTAACATAGGATCTACAACAATAATTACACTATCTTTTGGAACATTAGGCATTTTATAGAAATATTCATGAGATTCTAATGTTTTTTCATCACGATAAAGACCAATATGTCCTACTCTTGCTTGAGGTAATAATAATTTAATCCCTTCTACCATTCCAATTCCTGCTCTCAATATTGGAACAATAACAATTTCTTTGTCAAAGCATTTCCCTATAGTTTTTGAATTTGTCGGAGTTTCAATACATATTTCTTTAGGTTTATAATCACTTAATAATTCATAAACCATTAAAGATGCTATTTCATTTAAATTAGCTTTAAATTCTGTATGATTTGTATTTTTATCTCTTAAAACAGATAACTTAATTTTTATTAAAGGATGATCTAAAACATTGACTTTTACCACGATTGCTAATTCCTCATTATTATTTAATATATTTTATTTAAATTATAATTTAAAATAAAAATATGCTTAGAATTATTGCCGGAAAATATCGTTCACGAATTCTTGAACAACCTCCATTATCAATTACAAGACCTACTATTGATCGAGCAAGAGAAGCTCTTTTTAATATTATTCAAAATAATATTGAAAACAGTGTTGTTTTAGATTGTTTTGCAGGTTCTGGTGCTTTTTGTTTTGAAGCTGTATCTAGAGGTGCTACTAAAGCTATAGCTATTGAAAAAAATCCTATAGCTTTTGCAATAATTCAAAAAAACTTAGAAAAATTAAATATTAATAATATGGAAGTCAAAAATATGGATTCTTTGAATTATTTAGAGCATGCTAAAAATATTCAATTTGATTTTATTTATTTAGACCCACCTTATAAATTAGATGTACTAAAACAATGTTTAGGTCTTATTGCTAAAAATCAATTATTAAAAAGATATGGAAAAATAATTATTGAAACAAATATTGACACTACTATAGATACTCCTAATGAATTGATTATTATTGATGAAAGAATTTATGGTAAAACAAAATTTATATTCATTAATTGAATAGATTAAATTTAGATGTTTTTAATTTTATATAAATTATTTTTATCAAGCTTTAACAATTTCATTTTAGTCAAAGCCAACTTATCGTAATGATAAAAATTTTTTTGTTCTTTTTTTATTTTTTTTGTTTTTCTTTCTTGCCAACAAGTTTTTTCAAAGAAAAAAAACTGTGCACATATATATGCACAGTTCTCTTTGCAGAGAACTTAGCATTCATGAATTATCTTAGATACTATGCAAAAAACTTCACAAGTATCTAATCAATACTTATTTTTCAATTCTACTATTTAACTAAGTTAAATAGATTTTTTACTTTTAAAAAGCAAAATATCATAAAAACTTTTTTAAAACTTTAAAAAATTTATAAAAATATCATTTCAATAAAAATAAATAGTTTTATATTTATTTAAAAATATTTGATATTTTTTGCAAAGGTTTTATAAATTTAAATCAAATTTTCTTATATTGTTCATATAAAAAAAGAAATCATTAAATACCATCAAAAAAAATAAATTAAAGTTTATTTTCAATATATTTTTCCATATATTCTCAATCAGGTTTATCATTTTTTGCAGGTAAATTTATTTCTATTTCATTTAATGTGCTTAAACGATAATCAATTGATGGAGTTTTATTTAATATAGTTATAATGAATAATCCTATTGGAAGATTCAAATTTTTATTTTCTAATTTAACAATTTTTCCATCAGCACAATAATTACCTTCATGATAAAAAGCAATTAAATATTTATTTCATTCACTATGTATAGTAATTGAATTAGACTCAATTAAATTATTAGATACATTCTTATATCCAGCAATTCCGTTATTTTGTCCTTTTCTTGAAATATATGGAATTTGACCTATTTCTTCAATTTTAGAAGCATCCTTTGTTTTAGATATTGAAAATATATCCTTTAATTTAAAAGATTTTCATTTTGATTGATCTAAGGACTTATTACTTACAGAAATATTAAAATTTAATTTTCCATTTCCTTTTATTATTTCTTCTTTTAAGTCTTTATTTATTATCATAAAGTCAAGTTTACTTTTGATAAAGTCAAGTTTACTTTTGATAAAGTCAAGTTTACTTAATTCAAGATCATTTAAATTATCATAAGAAATTCAATTTGAATTATATTTTTCTAAAGTAATAATAATTGGTTTTTGTTTGAAAAATTCATTATATTTTTCTTCAAAATTTTTTTCAATTCTTCCTAGATGTTTTAATATTTTAAAACCATCATCACTAAAATCATATTGTTCAATATTGTTTTTTTGTTTTTTATATGACTTAAAAACAAAAATAGCTGTAGCAATTCCGGTTGGATAAAAAAGATTTTCTGGAAGTAATACAATTTTTTCTAAAGAGTGTCTTTTTAATAATTCTTTTTTTAATTCTAATTGAATGTTATTCTTACCAATACTTTTAGGTAAAATTGCAGCTATTAAAGAATTTTCTTGAGAATTATTCAAAGTTTCTAATACAAATTTTAATTCTGGAGTTGATTGACTAAAAGGCGGATTCATCAAGACTTTGTTATAACAATTTTTAATAGTAGGTAATTTTTTAAAACAATCATCGCAAAAAATATTGCTTGAACCGTCTCCATGAAGCATCATGTTAATACCGGCCAAAGTAGCATTAAAATCATCGCATTCTATTCCTATCAAATTATTTTCTCTAATATTAATAGCTTCTTCTTCAGATTTTGATTCATTTAACATTAAAGCTAATGAATTAGTTAAAAAAGTTCCTGATCCGCAAGTTGGGTCTAAAATAATGTCATCTTTTGAACAATTTATTAATTTATACATTAATTTAGCTATATGATCTGGAGTAAAAACTTGACCTTTTTCTTGAGAATCTGCGGAATTTCATTTTCTAAATATTTTTAGAAAATTATTCATTGTATCATGGCCTTTAAATTCTGAAACATTAATAAAATTATAAATTTTAGAAATTTCTGAAATTATGTTTAAAATGTCTGAGTATCTAGCTTTTTTTAAAGTAGGATCACCTAAAACAATTTTAAGAAATTCTTTTTTTTGTTTTTTAGATAATGGTGTATCTGAAATAATTAAATCAATATTTTCCTTAATTAATTGCAAAGTATTCGTAGTGTTAGTTCCAATAAAATTATCAATAGTTTCATTAAATTTTAAACAAAGCATAATAGCTCCAATAAAAGGAACATTCATTTGTTTATTAATTAAAGAATCTCTAAAAAGATTGGCCAATTTTTTAGAAACATTATTTACTATTTCCTGATTTGTTTTAGGACTAATGTGCCTAAAATATTTATCTAGATAATATTTAAAATTCTTTGGTTCTATTTCAGATTTTTCTAATTTACCATTAATATAACATTCAAAAATTTTTCTTGAATAATTAAAACCAACAAAATTTTCATTTTGTTCTAATCTCATATAATCATTTAATTGTGATTGATTAAAATTTTGATTTGGAGCTTTTGCATTTAAGATAAAAGTTACACCATTTGCAAAGTAATAACCATCAGGTTTTTTAGAAATACCTTTTTCATTGGACTTATAAATAAATATTGTTCCATCTGTTTTATTTGGTAAATCTAATATTTTTGTAAACTCTTGAACAATTTCATATTCATATGTCTTAGAATGCCAATTGCTCTCTCTCTCTCTCTCGGTTCTAACAAATAAATTGTCTTTTTTCATTATTAAACTCCTAAAAAATAATTAAATTTTATTAAAAAAAAATTAAAATATTACAATTATGGATGTAAAAATAAATCAAAATGACATTATAAATTTTCTTGAAGAAAAATTTCCTTTGAATAAAGCTCAAAAATGAGATTTTCCAGGTTACTCTTTAAAATTGCCTAACAAGATAATTAAAAAAGTGCTGGTTTGTTTAGATGTTAATTATAATGTGATGGAAAGAGCGATTAAAGAAAAAATAGATTTAATTATTTCTTATCATCCTTTTAAATTTGCTAAATCTTGAAATACTATATATGCATATGACTTTACAAAAAAAGAATTAGTAAAAAAATTAACAGATAATAAAATAGCAGTTTATTCTGTTCATACAAATTTAGATCAAGATAAACATGGTACTGCGTATCAAATTTTGAAGCACTTAGAATTACAGCAATCAATTCATAAAAACTATAATTCATCAATAGTTGTTAAATATGGCAAACAATTATTAGATTTAATAGTGCTGATTAAATACAAATTAAATATCAACACTATTCTAACTAATGCTTTTACCAAATTAGATATGATTATTGATAAATTTGCTTTTTATCCTGGGGCTGGAGATATTTATGATTTTTTAGAAAAAAATAAAAAAGATAAAGTTGATTTATTAATTACTTCAGATATCAAATGAAATGAACAACAATTACTAAATTCTTTATCTATTAATTTCATTATTATTCCACATAAAATAGAAGATATTGTCGTGGAATATTTAGGTGATTTATTGATTGAACAATTTGAAAATGATATTAAAGTTGTTAAGTATTTAGAAGAAGACTTTGTTAAAGGATATTAATGCTTAAAATAGGTTCTCATGTTTCATTTAAATCTCCTAACTACTTAGTAGATAGCATTAAAGAAAGTATAGCAAATGGTGCTAATACTATGATGATTTACTTGGGCCCTCCTCAAAACTCTAATAGAGTTAGTATTGATAAATATCAATTAGATGAGTATTTTGCAAAATATCAAGATATTATTCCTCCTCAAGATATTGTTGTTCATGCACCTTATATTGCGAATTTAGCTAATCTTTCAAAATCAGAATGATCTAAACAATTTTTAATAGATGATATTGCTAGAATGAATAAAATAGGAGCTAAATATCTTGTTTTGCATCCTGGCGCATATTTAAAACAAGATATTAATGATTCACTAGAACATTTAGCTAAAAATATTAAAGAAATTATTAATAAAACTAATGATGTAGAAATTATTTTAGAAACAATGGCTGGAAAAGGTACTGAAATAGGTACTTCCTTAAATCAATTGCAAACTTTGATATCTTTAATTAATGAAGATAGGGTAGGAATTTGTTTAGATACTTGTCATATGTGAGACTCTGGTATTGATTTAAAAAATGATTTTGAAAATAATTCAGGTCAAGAATTATTACAAAAATTAGAAGAATTGAATTTATTATCTAAAGTAAAAGTAATTCATTTAAATGATTCTAAAAATGATTTATCTTCACATAAAGACCGTCATGAAAATATTGGTCAAGGATTTATAGGTCAAAAAGCTTTAATTAATTTTGCCAATCATCCTTCTTTTGATAATATTCCTATTATTTTAGAAACTCCTTATGTTGATGGAAGAAGTTTATATAAACAAGAAATTGCTATGATTAAGAAAGGAATGAAATAAAATGCCAGAATTACCAGAAGTTGAAACAGTTATTAATTATTTAAAACAAGAAATATTAGGAGAAAAAATTTTAGCAATTGATGTTAAAAATTTAAAGTTTCTTAAAAATGCTTCATTAAAAGAATTTAAAGATCAACTAGAAAATAAAATATTAAAAAATATTTTTAGAAAGGGGAAATACTTAATTTTTGTTTTATCTAATGATGCTTACATGGTTAGTCATTTAAGAATGGAAGGAAAATATTTTGTAGATCATGATTTAATTAATAGAAAACATGATTATTTAATTTTTCAATTATCTAATAACAAGATTCTTTCATATAATGATTCTAGGCAATTTGGTACTTTTTATCTAACGAAAAATTTAGATCAATTAAAAGAATTAAACAAAATTGCTCTAGATCCTTTAGATGAAGATTTTAATTTGAATTATTTGTACAATAAATCTAAAAAATCTAAAAAGAATATTAAATGTTTTTTGTTAGATCAAAGTATTGTAAGTGGTATTGGAAATATATATGCTTCTGAAATTTTGTTTGATGCAAAAATTAATCCTCTAGTTCAAGCAGATAAATTAAGTAAAGAAGATATCCAAAGAATAATTAATTCATCACAAAAAATTTTGAAAAAAGCAATTGAATACAATGGTACTACTATTCATACTTTTAGCTTTGGACCAAATAAAACAGGTGAATTCAATAAATTCTTAAAAGTGGTTTATCGTGAAAAGAAAAATTGCTTTAATTGTGATTATCCTATTAAAAGGATTAAACAACAATCTAGAAGCACCTTCTATTGTCCTAAATGTCAAAAATAAATGTTTATTAATAATTAATGTAATTTGGCGAAAACTCATATGGTGGAGATGCGGGGAGTCGAACCCCGGTCCAAAATTTAAATAATATTATTTATCTACAGTTTAGATTATTCTTTAATACTGTTCTGTTTTGCTAGAACAAACAAGAACACAAAACGAAAGTCAATTAATTATTCTTTAAGCTTTAATTGAATCCACTTACATACCCTTAATTGATACTCATCTAACTTAAAGGGATCATTAGGAGCAACTAGTTGCTAATCTTAAGCAAATACTAGATTTGATGATTGTGAAGATAATAAATTAATGTTATCTTCTGATTGTTTTTCTTTTCCGTTTATTGAAAAGCCTAGAGCAATTATGGTTTGCAAGACCACTGCCAAATAATATCTCCAAATCTTGTCGAAGCCATTACATCCCCAATATTCTAAATAATAATTTTTTTCAATCTTTTTTGAATATCTTTTTCTTTAATAGCTTGTCTTTTATCCACTTTATTTCTTCTTCTAGCAACAGCAATTTCTAATTTAATTTTGTTGTTCTCTCAAAGAAGAGATAAAGGAATTATAGTACATTTAAATTTTTCAACATTTGTTAGAATTCTAATTAATTCATTTTTATGTAATAATAACTTTCTTGGTCTAAATTCATCATTTTTTTCTAACATTCATGATTTAATGCAAATATTAGATGCAAACAATTCATTTTGTTTAAAGGAACAAAAAGAATTTTTTAAAATTACATTTTTTGCTCTTATTGATTTAACTTCTCATCCTTTAAGTTCAATCCCTGCAATATATTTATCTAATATTTCATAATCAGAGGTAGCAAATTTATTTTTTATGATAACCTTTGACATAATGAATTAATTTTATCCTAACAAATAAAATAATATCATAACAATACTATTATGATGCTGAAACTATATTAATTTATTATCTTATTTTTCTAAGTCTATTTCTAGTTTTAATTCTTTCCATTCATCCAAAGTAAGAATCATCAATATACTTAACTCTCAATGCTTTTGCTCATAAATAATTTATTAAAATCATTAAGAATGGTGCCATTACTAAAATTACAACATCTATAAAAATTGCTAGAATAGGCATTGATTTTAAATTAATATATAAAATGTTTTGGAAATCTAAAAATGAATAGATTGTTGCTCCATTAACTTCATTATTTTCAATAGTTGCTCCTACACCAAATAAAATAGCACAATAAGCAACATATAAAGACATATACATTGAGCAAACTCCAGCTACTCTTTTAACTAAAATAATATGTTTTCTAAAAGCTATAGCTAAAGAAAAACCTAAAATAGGGTTTAAAGCATGTAAAGTAACGTTAGATATTAATGAATAAGGATGAATTCATTCATAAACAGGAACACTTCTTGCTAATAAAGCTCAATAAGCAATAAAAGTAATTGTAATAATTGAAACACTACTTAAGAAAAAAGATGATGCTCTTGCTGATTTAGGCATACATGCTCAAACAATCATAGCAACAGCTAAAATTAAATTAGATTGAACTGTAAAGTATCCAATCATATAAAAAGGTCCAAATACTCTATGAAGATCATTAATAAACTCATCTTTAACATTTGTATTTGGATCTACAGCTTCAAATCATCTCCCTCCATTTAAAACACAAAATAGAACAGTACTTAATATAACAATCATTCCAAAAGTAAAAGGTAATCAAAATCTACTTTTTGGTATTTTTCTTGTATCTTCCATTATAATCATAATTGTGTTATTATATCAAGAATTTAATTATCTAAGTTAAATTAAATATAATTTTAATTGATATAATTTAATTGGTCTTGGAGCAGTACTCAAGAGGCTGAAGAGGACGCACTGCTAACGCGTTAGGGGGAGCAATCCCCGCGGAGGTTCAAATCCTCTCTGCTCCGCCATTTTTTTTATGCTTTTTTTGATTATCAATAATTTTCTTGTTTAATTTCATAATAATAAATTAATCAAGAAATAGGATAAATAATACTAATTAAAATAGGAATATTTATTAAATTAACAATTAATCATGGGATATTAAAAAGAAATGCGGGCACAAAGTGTTTTCCTCATCATGTTAAAGAGGCCAAAGAATGCAAAACATATTTTAAAAAAATTAATATTGTAAATAAAATAATGAAACAAATATTTACCAATGATTTATTTTTATTGTTGTTTTTTATATCAATATTTGCAAAAAGAATTTTGAAAATATAGAATAAACCAAAAATATAAAATACTAAAAAATACTCATAAATCACTTGAATTCAATTAATAATATAAGGATTTTGTTCTATAAAAAATAAGATAATGGGACAAAAAATAAAAAATAAAATATTTATTTGCCAGTTTTTTATTCATAAAATACCTATTGCATAAAATATTAAAAACACTTGAATAGAATAATTAAATATTTTTATATTTTCTAAAAGAAAATCAAAAATTATAATTAAAGCCATTAATAAAGATGCTATAGTCATTGAATGAATTATTGAATTATTTTTATACTTCATTTTAATCAATAATATTAATTTATCTTGCTATCTTGATATAATTATAAAGTAAATAGGTAAATATATAAAATGTAATTCTTTTATCATCCTTTATTAAGTGATTTTAGTTTTATTTATGCTTTCATATTTTTATATATTTAAAATAGGAGGTAATTATGAGAATGAAATTAACAAAATATATATCTGTTTTAGTAACTACATTGCTTGTGTTTTTTGTAGTTTGAATTATTTTTTGTGTTGCTAATACTAAAGTTTATAAGACTGTAAACAATGTGAATGTACTAGATGTACCAGCTGATATAGGATGAACTTCATTTATTAGTTTAATAGTATTATGTTTTTTCTTTATATCTTCTATATTAGGTATTACTTGATATTCAATAAAAATTATGTTTAGATTTTATAAAGAAAAATCTTTATGAAAAATATTAACTTTATGTTTTGGAGTAGGAATGATTTTATTTTCATTTGTTATTGCAGGGTTTGGAATTAAATGAATTGTAGATGCAATTACTACTGTTTTCAATCCTGGTTTTTTTAAATCTATATTTAGTAATGGTTTCTCATTAGATTATAATCAAATTTGAACTTCTTTTTATCAATTAACAAATAATACTGCGTCTAATGCAATTTCATTTGGTTCATATATTACTGTATTTGTTTGTATGGTTTTATGATCAATAGCAGGAATAGTTTATGAAGTTATTAAAAAATTATTAGGTGGAAATAAAAGAAAACAATCTAATAGTGTGTCAAATTAATAAATGGTTCAATTATTTTATTATGTTTAGATGTAATAAATTTAATCTCTAAAATTATTTAATTATATTTTGAATGAATAATAATCATTTACTTTAATTCCTTGTTCTGGAATTACTTCAACATAAATAGATTTTAAATTAATGTTATATTTTTCAATATTTAAAAAAGAGAATATGAGATAGTTATTCTCTTTTTGTTTTCTAATTTTAAAAGTTGAAAAATCTTAAATTCATTATTTTATTAAATAAAAAAAATAACAAGATACTAACCTTGCTATTTTTATATGGTGCCCGAAACTGGACTTGAACCAGCACGGCATTACTGCCCGGGGATTTTAAGTCCCCTACGTCTACCATTTCGTCATTCGGGCTTTATATTTCCAAATTATACAATAATATTAATATATAATAAGAATTAATTATATTAATTATTATAAATAAAAGAGAATGTTAAACAATATGGAAAAAAAAGATTATAAATCAACCTTAAATATGCCTCAAACAGATTTTTCAATGAAAGCTGATTTGAATATAAAAGAACCTCAATTTCTTAACTTTTGATTAGATAACAACATATATCAACAAGCTTTAGCTAAAAATAAAAATAATGAATCTTTTATTTTACATGATGGCCCTCCATATGCAAATGGTTCATTACACACCGGACATGCTTTAAATAAAATATTAAAAGATATTGTAATTAGATATAAAACAATGTGTGGTTTTTATTCTCCATATATACCTGGATGAGATACACACGGATTACCAATTGAAAATAAAATTCTTTCTGAAATGAAATTAAGTCATACAAATATTTCAATTATTGAATTAAGAAAAAAAGCAGCTCAATATGCACTAGAGCAAATAGAAATTCAAAAATCTCAATTTCAGAAATTGCAATTATTTACAGATTTTAAAAAAATATATAAAACATTAGATAAAAGTTATGAAATAGAGCAATTAAAATTATTTTATTCTTTATATCAAAAAGGTTTAATCTATAAAGGTTTAAAACCAGTATATTGATCCCCTACTTCTCAATCAGCTTTAGCAGAAGCTGAAGTTGAATACCAAGAACATCATTCACCTTCGATTTTCGTGAAATTTAAGGTTATTGAATCTGATGTTTTATCTCCAAATGATTATTTAATAATTTGAACAACAACCCCTTGAACTTTAATAGCTAATAGTGGAGTGGCAATTAATAAAGATTTTAATTATTCTTTAATTAAATATAATAATGAAAATCATTTAATAGCAACAGATTTAATTGACAAATTAATCAAAGAATGAGAATGAAGTGATTTTGAAATTATCAAAAATATTAAAGGAAAAGATTTAATAAATACTAAATATATTTCGCCAATAAACAATAATATTAGCCCAGTTGTTTTTGGTCACCATGTAACTCTTGAAGCAGGAACAGGTCTTGTTCATATTGCTCCTTTATTTGGAGAAGATGATTTTATTATTGGTAAAAAAAATAATCTAAATATGATTATGCATATCAATGATGATGGAACAATTAATGATGCCATAGGTCAATACAAAGGTATTTTTTATGAAGATGCTAATAAAACAATTGGTCAATTTTTAGATGAAAACAATTTATTAGTAAAATTAAAATTTATTAAACATTCATATCCTCATGATTGAAGAACTAAAAAACCGATTATTTTTAGAGGTACACCGCAATGATTTGTTTCAATTAATAAAATTAAAGACAATATACTAGATAATTTAAAAAATGTTAAGTTTTATTCGACTTGAGGATATAACAGATTATCTAATATGATTGAAAATAGAGACGATTGAACTATCTCTAGACAAAGAGCATGAGGTGTGCCAATTATTATTTTTTATGACGAAAATAATGAACCTATTTTAAATGATGAAATATTTAATCATTTAATGAATATTTTTGCAAAAGAAGGAACAAATAGTTGATATGAAAAATCAGTTGATGAGTTGTTACCAGCAAAATACCAAAATTTAAATTGAAAAAAAGAAAAAGATATTATGGATGTTTGATTTGATTCGGGTTCTTCATTTATAGCAGTGGATGTAGAAAATATTAAGCCTCCATTTGATCTTTATTTAGAAGGTAGTGATCAATATAGAGGATGATTTAATTCTTCTTTAATTAATTCAGTTGCATATATAGGTAAAGCTCCTTATAAAGCAATAGTATCTCATGGATTCTTAATTGATGAAAAGGGAAGAAAAATGTCTAAATCATTAGGCAATGGAATAGATCCTATGGTAATCATTAATAAATATGGAGCTGATATATTAAGATTATGAGTTGCCAATAGCGAATATTTTAATGATATTTCTATATCTGAAAATATTATCAAGCAAAGTGCAGAAATGTACAGAAAAATAAGAAATACTATTCGTTTCCTATTATCTAATTTATCTGATTATCAATATCAAAAAATAGATCTGGATGGTGTTCATCTTTTAATTAATGAGAAATTAAATAATTTAAAAATCGTTATAAAAGAAAATTATGATAATTATCAATTTATTAATGTTATAAAAAATATTAATAACTTCATTATAGATTTATCATCATTTTATTTATCAATAACTAAAGACACTTTATATGTTGAAAAAAAAGACAATCAACAAAGAAGAATGATTCAGTTTAATTTTTATAATATTTTAGAATTCTTGTTAATATCTTTAGCTCCTATTTTGCCAACCACATGTGAAGAGGCATATCAATTTTTATTAAAAGATAATAAAAAAGTTTCAATATTTTTAGAAAACTTTTATTCAATAGAAAATAAAAAAGATAATAAATTGGAAGATGTTTGAAAAGAATTTTTTGATTTAAAAAATGAAATATATAAATTGATTGAAGAACAGATACAAAACAATTTAATTAAAAGATCTAATGAAGCAAAAGTTTTCATTTCAACTAATAGCGAATTTATTAAATCTTTAAATTTAAAAGAACTTTTAATGGTCGGAAAAGTGGAGTTTGGAAACAAAACTTCTGTTGAATTGTTCCAAAATTCTATAAAATGTCAAAGATGTTGAAATCATTTTGAACAAAATGAAATGATAGATGATATTTGCTTTAGATGTTCTAATGTAATTAACAATTAAATAAATGTAAAATAAAAAAATTAAAATAACAACCTTAAAATTATTAAGTTGTAAATTGTAATTTTCCTGTTTATAAATATTAAAAAAATTTTTATTGAAATAATTGAAGATTTAATGTTCGTTTCTATCAAGCAATTCTTTTACAAAATAATAAACCATAATCATTGCTTTTACATCATTTTCGCAATAAATTTTCAAATCTTCAACTACTTTATTTCATTCTTTATCTCCAATGGCAAGCAAATATCTTTGAATTGCTTTATTCATAGCCATTAAGCCATTTTGGACTTTTAAAGATTTGTAAGGAGAAATCATAATAGGTAAATTAATTTTAGAATTAGTTATATAATTTTCAATTTTTTTAATTGAAGAAAACCCTCAAAGGTCTGGAATGAAAACCAATGGTATTTTATCTTTAGATTTACACATAAATAGGTCATTTAAATCAATAGTTTTATCTTTGATTTCTTCAAATTTATGTTTGTATTGAGAATAAATTTTATCATCATTATATTTAATTAAATTAATCATATCTTTAATTTTAGATAGCTCATAATTTTTATTATAAACAACATAATGATTAGCATCTTGTTGATAAATTAAATCAATTATCTCAATAAAATGATCAACAGAAATATTTTGAGGATCAATTACATGATTTTTAGTATATATTATTTCTTCATTTTCAGTAATAATTATAGAAACCTGAAAAATTAATTGTTGATATGGCTTGGTATGAGGTAATATAACATAAGGCATTGAAAAACCTTCAAAATCATATCAAACAACTTTACTAGATTTTATTTTGTCAATATATCCTTTTTTACAAATTTCATAATCTATTTTTATTTCATTATTTAAAATATATTTTAGAGGTAAATTTACTTTTACAAAATCTTCTAAAGTCTTTTTTGAATAAGATAATTCCAACAATTCTTTTTTACTTAATACATTTCCGCTACAAGGTTTTATATTATATTTATCAAAATTAAAAATTTTAATAAAATTTTCATTAGCACCTCAACTAGTTAAATCTTCTTTTGATGTCTCATGATATTTTTTTATACTGTGAGCTTTTCTAATTTCATCTATATAATGATCAAAATCTTCTAAATATAATGAATTTTCTATTACTTCTTTAGATACTTTTTTGTTTGTTATTGGATCTATTACTTTTTTGTTAATAGTTTTAATTTTTCCCGAAATCAATTTATTAATAATTGTGTCTTTTGAACTTTCTTTTAGTGTTTTTTTAATTCCATTAGATGGCCCATTTTTCTGAGTTCAACAATAAGCAGAAGATATAAAAGATAAATCATTAGATTGATAATAATCTTTGGTATTATCATAAGTGTAAAATAAGTATTCATTAACAACTATATTTAATTTTTGGCAAACATTATAATCAAAATAAGCTCTAATATAGTTTTTCAATTTTGATTTAGAACTATGTAATAATGTAGATAATGATTGATTAGTTTTATCATATATTGAGGGTTTAGATATCATATCATTATAAATAAATGTCGGATTAATAATAATATCAATTTTTGGATCATTTAAAATTTCCATAGTTTTTTGGAAAGCTTGCTCTTGTTTTTTTTCATTAATAATATATATATTTTTATCTTTAAATGTTTTTTGAATTTGTTTGATAAATAATTTTTGCACTAAATCATAACCTGTTTTGATTATTTCTATATATTGATATTCCTCTAATTGATCTATATCAAAATCACTTAATATTTCTCAAAAAGAATCTGATAAATTATTTTCATCATCTATTTCTAGATTTTGTAAATCCAATTCAAAATTATTATGTCATACAAAATATTTTTGACAAGTCAATAAATATTCTAATTGTTTATATGTAATCTTTTTTTCTAATTTCATAAATAATGATTATATAGAATGATATTAATAAAAATTATATAATAAAATGAGATAGTAAAATGACATTCTATCTTAGTACATAATAAATATTAAAAAATTTATAATAATATAAATTATATTTTTTAATAAAGCTGC
Source organism: Metamycoplasma sualvi (assembly GCF_045276925.1). Lineage (GTDB taxonomy): Bacteria > Bacillota_I > Bacilli_A > Mycoplasmatales > Metamycoplasmataceae > UBA710. The sequence continues at coordinate 120,283 of NZ_CP174167.1, read as the reverse complement.
TTCTGATTCTCTGTCTTCATTTATTAATTTATTATTTGAATTATTTACAATATTTTTCTCAGTCAATTTTTAAAATATAATCTGCAAAATTAGAATTCTTATGAACAGATAATAATTTTGATTTTAAATTATTAATAATTACTTTTTTACCTTCAGGTGTTTTTTGGGTTGTTTTATTAAAACCATATAAATAGTATATGGAATTATCAATAATATAAAAGAAAAGACGCACATTATTAAATGCATCTTTTGTTCTTATTTTTCAAATATTATTTTGAAATTTTTTGATACTAACTTTATCTGTATCTATGCCATAAATTTCTAGTAATTTCATTTGATTAATTGTTTTTAATCAAATTTTAGTATCTAGATTATCCAAATATTCTTTAGCTAGATTCTTTTTTTTATTTTTAATAAAAAAATATGAAGAATATGTTTGTATTGAATCATTCATAAATTTATTTTAAAAGAGTTTCTAATTTATTCATTGCTCTTTTTAATGTTAATTCTGTTTTATATTTTTCAATATTATCATTTTTTAAAGCTTGTAGTTTTTGATTAGTTTCATCAATAATTGCTTGAATTTCACTTTTGTTTAAGTGCTCTTTTCATTGAATATCATCAGTAAAAATATCAATGTAATCTTTTTCTACAAAAACAATACCGCCACCAATAGCTGCTATTTTAGTTGTTCCATCAACTTTAATGAATAATGAAGATATTTCAATTGCTGAAATAAATGGAATTCTATTTTTTTGCAATCCAATATAACCTTCTGAAGTTTTTAAAGTTACTATATCAACTTCTTTTTCATAAAACAAACCATAAGGTGTTGATATTGTTAATTTAAATGTTGACATTATTTATTGTTTTCCTTCTGAGCCTTTGCAACAGCCTCTTCAATTGTTCCTACATATAAAAATGCTTCTTCAGGTAAATTGTCATGTTTACCTTCTAAAATTTCTTTAAAAGATCTAATATTTTCACTTAATGGAACAAATTTACCTGGAATTCCTGAGAATTTTTCAGCAACATCAAATGGTTGTGATAAGAAGTTTCTTATTCTTCTTGCTCGATGAACAATTAATTTGTCTTCATCTGATAATTCATCCATCCCTAAAATTGCAATAATATCTTGCAATTCCTTAAATCTCTGTAAGATAGATTGCACTTGACGAGCAGTTTCATAATGGTCATTTCCAATAATTAATGGATCTAACATTCTTGATGTTGATCCTAGCGGATCAACAGCTGGATAAATTCCTAAAGCTGCAATATTACGGTCTAAAACTGTTTTAGCATCTAAGTGAGTAAAAGTTGTTGCAGGAGCTGGATCTGTTAAGTCATCAGCTGGAACATAAACAGCTTGGACTGAGGTAATTGATCCTTTAACAGTTGAAGTAATTCTTTCTTGTAATTGCCCCATCTCTGTAGCTAATGTTGGTTGGTATCCAACAGCTGAAGGCATACGTCCTAATAAAGCAGAAACTTCTGATCCTGCTTGAGTGAATCTAAAAATATTATCAATGAATAAAAGCACATCTTGATTTAATTCATCTCTAAAATATTCAGCCATTGTTAATCCTGTTAAAGCAACTCTCATCCTTGCCCCTGGAGGTTCATTCATTTGACCAAAAACTAATGCTGTTTTATCAATAACTCCTGCTGCAATCATTTCATGGAATAAATCATTACCTTCTCTAGTTCTTTCACCAACTCCAGCAAATACCGATAAACCACCATGTTGTTTTGCAATATTGTTAATTAATTCTTGAACTAAAACTGTTTTACCAACTCCAGCCCCTCCAAATAAACCTATTTTTCCACCTTTTACATATGGAACTAATAAGTCGATAACTTTGATTCCTGTTTCTAAAATTTCTGAAGAAGATTTTTGTTCTTCATATGAAGGAGCAGGTCTATGAATTGGCATATATTTAGTTGCTTTAGGAGCTGGTTTTTCATCAATCGGATCTCCTAAAACATTAAACATTCTAGATAACACTTCTTTTCCTACAGGAACAGTAATTGGAGCTCCTGTATCAACTACTTCTAAACCTCTAACTAATCCTTCAGTAGTTCCCATTGAAATTGTTCTTACTGTATTATCTCCAATGTGTTGAGCAACTTCAAAAACATATTTATTGCCTTCATATTTCAATTCAAGAGCATTTAAAATAGCAGGTATTTTTGACTTTTCAAAACGGACATCAACTACTGGCCCTAATATTTGAACTATTTTTCCTATATTTTTACTCATTTTGTGCTCCTGCTACAATCTCTGTAATTTCTTGTGTAATTTTTGATTGTCTTATCTTATTATATTGTTTTTCTAAATCATTGATAATATCTAAAGCATTATCTGAAGCATTTTCCATCGCCATTCTTCTTGATGATATTTCAGAAATCTTAGAAGATGTCATTGTAGAATAAATAATTGCTCCTAAATACAATGGCAATGCTTTTTTAATAACTGTTTCAACATCTGGTTCAAATTCTGCATTTTTAGATACTTGATTGTTTTTTGATAATTCTTCTCTTTTTCTTCTTGAAAATGGAAATATTTTTTTATCATTTGCATTATAAGTAATCGAATTAATAAATTCTGTTTCTAAAATGTGAATTGATCTAATCTCATTATGTAACAACATTGGAAATAATTTATCAATCATTTTATCAATCACTTCATAATTTGGTTCATCACCAACTTCTTCAAAAGATAAAATAATATTTTTAGCATTAAAATTCTTTTTAAAGAATTTAGATCCTTTAGTTCCTAAAATAAATAAGTAGTCATCTTCTTTAATGTTTTTTCTTGCTAATTTAATGATATTTGAATTATAAGCTCCACACATTCCAATATCTGAAGTAATAATAATATAAGCTCTTGGTTTTGATGGATCTAGTTTAATGATGTTATCTCAATTTTTAATTTTGATATCAATATTATGAAATACATCTTCAATTCTTGATGAATAAGTTAAAACTTTTTCATAATTTCTTTTAGCAGTTTTAATTTTAGAAGTTGCTACCAATTCCATTGCTTTAGTAATTTTTCTAATAGTTGAAACTGTATCTTTTCTTGATTTGACATCTTTTAAAGAAGGCATTATTATTTATCTCCTGCTTCTTTATTAGCTTCTTGATTTTGATTGTTTCTAACTATTGCATTACTTATTATAAAATTATCTACAAAAGTTTTAAATGTTATTAACATTCGATCATTTAGTTCTTTTGTAATTTCTTTAGTGTTTCTAATTTCCGTTGCAATTTCATTAGCATTTGGATCTTTTTTAATAAATTCAATTAAATTTTCTTTAAATTTATCAATAAAATTAAATGGCACATTTTCAATTAAACGATTTTTTATTGTAAATAAAATAATAATTTGAATTGATTGATCTAATGGTGAGTATTGAGGTTGTTTTAATATTGAATATACTTTTTTACCATGATCAAGGATTTTTTTAGTTGAATCATCTAAGTCTGATGAAAATTGAGCAAAAGATTGCATTTCATTAAATTGAGATAATTCTAATTTTAATGAAGAAGCAGATTGTTTCATAGCTTTAATTTGTGCCGATGAACCTACCCGTGAAACTGAAAACCCAACATCAATGGCTGGTCTTTGTCCTGAATTAAACAATGCTTCAGAAGTAAAGATTTGACCATCAGTAATTGAAATAACATTAGTTGGAATATAAGCTGAAATATCGCCTGATTGAGTTTCAATAATAGGAAGTGCTGTAATTGAACCTCCACCATATTTTTTATTAACGCGAGCTGCTCTTTCTAATAGTTGAGAGTGTAAATAAAAAACATCTCCAGGATATGCTTCACGACCAGGAGGTCTTCTTAATAATAAAGATAATGTACGGTAAGCAATGGCATGTTTTGTTAAATCATCATAAACTATTAAAACATCTTCACCTTTTTCCATTCATTCTTCTGCTATAGTAACACCTGAATATGGTGCTAAATATTGTAAAGGTGATAATTCACTAGCGCCTGCAATAACTATAGTTGTATATTCCATAGCACCAGCTAATTTTAATTTTTGTACAATTTGAGCAACTGTTGAATTTTTTTGTCCAATTGCAACATAAATACATTTAACATTTTTTCCTTTTTGGTTCAAAATAGTATCTATTGCAATAGAAGTTTTTCCAGTTTGACGATCACCAATAATTAATTCTCTTTGCCCTTTACCAATTGGCACTAATGAATCAATAGCAATTAGACCTGTTTCTAAAGGTTGATTAACTGATTCTCTTGTCATAACACCAGGAGCTATTTTAAAAACAACTCTTGTTTTTTTAGAATTAATAGCACCTTTACCATCGATTGGTTCTCCTAAAGCATTGATTACTCTACCAATCATTTGGTCTCCAACTGGAATAGAAACAACATTGTATGTTCTTTTAACTTTATCTCCTTCTTTTATAGAATTTGATTGACCCATTAAAACAACACCAACTGCATCTTCTTCTAAGTTTAAAGCCATTCCATAAACATCATTACCAAAATCTAATAATTCACCTAATTTAACTTCATCAAGACCTGAAACTAAAGCAATCCCATCTCCAATTGAAAGGATTTCACCTTGTTCAGATTTTTTATTAATATCTTTTTTAGAAAAATCTTTAATTTGTTTTTTGATAATTGATGAAATATCACTTGCATTTAAAGACATCCTATACACCTCCTTCTTTTGAATTAAATATTAAAGAATCTTTCATTGCTCTTAATTCTGATTTTACTGAATCTTCTATAACAATAGAACCAACAACTATTTTGAAACCACCTATTAGCTCTTTATCAATTAGATTTTTTAAAGTAATTTTTTTATCTAACTCTTTTGAAACTTTTTCTTCAATTTTTTTTATTTTTACTGATGTTAATTTTTCAGTTGAATAAATAATTCCTTGTTCTATTTTTAATATATCTTGTAGATATTTATTTAATTTATTCAGAATATCTTTGAAATACTTAAAATTATTTTTTATCATTAAAATCATTGCAACATTTGTTAATGATCAATGAATGTTTTTGAATACATTTTTAATAAGTTTTTCTTTTTTAGCTTGTTCAATATTGCTATCTAGCAATAATACAAATTCTTCATTTTTTTCTAATGATTCAATTATTTGATTAATTTGAAGATAAATTTTTTTTGTTATTTTTTCTTCTTTTGCTATATCCAAAAGAGCTAAAGCATAACCAATTTTTACTTCGTTTTTAATCATTATTTTTTACTTCCTCTTTTTTTAGTTCCTAAATATTCATCTAAATATTTGGCAGCAACTTTATCAGAAATATTTTTTTGAACAATTTTTTCTGAAATTTCCATAGCTATTGAAACAATTTCATTATATGAATCTTTTTCTAAAGATTTTTTCTTAGCTTCAATTCCTTCTTGCGCTTCTTTAACAAGTCTTTCCGCTTCTAATTTTCCTTGTTCAATATACATATTTTTTAAAACTTCGGCTTCAACTTTAGCTTTTGATATTAATTCTTGACCTGTGTTTTGAGAAGTCAATAATTTTTGTCTAGCTTCATTTTCTAAAGAAAAAGCTTTTTCTTTAGCTTCTATTGATTGATCAATATTATTTTTAATAAAGTTTTTTCTATTTTCAACCATTTTGCTAACTGGTTTATAAAGAAATTTAGTAAGAATAATTAAAAGAATAATCAAAGAACCTAAAGTAGCAATAATTATATATATTGAAGGAAATAATTGATCTAACTTATTAGCTAATTCGCCAGATCCTACTTCACTGTTTTCAACAACTCTAGCTTGAATATTGTTAATTGTATCTAGAGATAATTCTTTTACTTGTTCTATCATATTTATTCTCTTTTATTAGATATACATTTAAATTTAATTATGATGCTAGTAAGCAAAATAATTAAGCTGTAACACCAATTGGTTTAATAGTTGTAGGGAAAACAAAAATTAATAAAATTGCAATAACTAAAGAATAGATAGCTGCAGATTCTGTAATAGCTAATCCTAAGATTAACATTTTTCTAATTGTTGCTTCAGCTTCTGGATTTCTACCAACAGCATCTGCTGCTTTTCCGGTAGCATATCCTTGACCTAATCCTGTTCCAATACATCCAATTGCAGCTAAACCAGCTCCAACTGCAACAAGACCAAATTCAATATTATTTACCATATTTTTTCTCCTCAATTTATTTTTGTTATTTTAATATTGTGATACTTTAAATTAAATTTTAATACTTTATATTTAAATATATTAAAAATTAAACAAGACTTTTCATTTTATCTGCTTGATTTATTTGTTGATTTACTTGTTCATGTTTTTTGTGTTTTTTACGTTCTTGAATTTCTAATCCTTCATTAACTTCTTGAGTTCAATATATTCCTGTTAATAAAGCAAAAACATAAGCTTGAATTAATCCATCAAAAATATCAAAGTACATATGGAATCATGGAGCAATAATCATTCCTAATAAATTAACTTTACCAACAATAGGAATAATACTTCACACTTTAGTTGTACTTCAATAAATAATATACATAATTACTGAACCACCAATGATGTTTCCGAAGATCCTAAACGAAATAGATATAAGTGGTGAAAATTGTCCAACTAATTCAATAGGATTGCTATATCTTTTGAAAAAATGTAATTTTTGATAAATAATTCCAAATACATAAATTCCAATTCATGTTATTAAACCTAAAGTTAATGAAACACTATATGAAGTAACTGCAGGTTCTAATGATAATATACCAGCTGTATTACCAACAGCTAAAAATGTGAATAAAGTAAAAAGATATGGACCAACACGATCTATTTTACCTTCACTAATAGTATTGAATTCTTTATTAAATAGACCAACATATTGTTCTGCTAGAAAAACAATACCTTTAGGAGTTTCATCTGGTTTAACTTTTTTAACTTTAAAATAGACAATAATAGCTAATACAACTAAAATGACTGTTACATAAATTAAAGTTACTAGTTGTGGTTGTCATCATTTTATTAAGTTACTATTAATTGTTTCGGTTAAACCATTTCTTGTTAAATTATCCATAGTTTATTTTCTTCTCCTTTCTTTTTTTCTATCTTTTATAATTTGTCAAAAATTATCTGTAATAATTGATATTGCTACAAAAAGTGAACCATAAATAAATGTGTAAATATTAAAAATACCATCAGTTCACATATTTTTTAATAAATTATTAGCAAAAAGTATTCCAATAAATGTACCTGAAAATAAAACTAATCAAACTAAATGCTTTAAATTAGTTAAGAAAAATGCTAAAAAGAATTTTCTTTTTTTGGATAATAATTTAATAAAAAATAACTCATTTAATAGATAATTAATAATGCTAATTATTACACCTAATAAAAAACCTGTTAAAAGTGATCAATTTAAATAAGTCAAAACAGAAAAAATTAATAATGATGTTGTAAATAATATACAAAATATTAATAAAAAACTGTTTGTTAATTTTTTCATAAAGTTTAAAAAGTTAAATAAATTGTTTAAATAACTAATAAATGGTATTTCTCAAAATAAAAAGAAATACCTCTTTTATTGTATTACTTAATCATTTTTTTTAATTTAATTTATTTTTTGATCTAGTTCATTCAAATCAGATTTAATTAAATCTTGTTCTTTTATTTCAAAAGTAATTGGTTTATTATTAAGTGCTAAATCTGCTTTTTCATATTCTGAAATCTCATTTATTTGAGAAAAAATTACTTTTTGTAAAGAATCTAACTTATTATTCTCATTTATTTTTTTCTCATTAGAACTACTTCTACTATAACTAAAAATATCCTTGAAAATATGAGTTATTGACCCAAAAGCTATACTATCAATCATTTCATTAAATTTATTAGATCCTTCTTCTGTATATATTTGATAAGGATTTTTTTGTGAATATTGAACAACATTAGTTGATGATTTTAATTTGTCCATTGTGTTAATATGATCTTGTCAATATATATCAATATTAGCAATAATAACACTTCTTAAAAAAGACTGAAATGATTGGCCACTTTTATTTTTTATTATTTTATATTGTTCTAAAAAGATACTTAATAAAGTTTCTTCAAAATATTTAGAAATCATATCAATTGGTAATTTGATTAAATCAGATTTATTTACTTTGTATTTTTCTTCAGCACGAGCTAAGAAAGTTTCGTTGAAATAATCAACTAAAAGATCATAATCAATAGCTCCATTTTCCAAAATAATATTTTTTCCATAAATGATTTGTTTTGAACAATTAATAATCATTCTTTTTGTTATATAAGTAAGATCATCTAATTGTAAAACTATGTCTCTTTGTTTATATAACATTTCTCTTTGTTTTCTAACAACATCATCATAGTTTAAAATGCTTTTTCTAGAATCATAATTGAAACCTTCTATTTTTCTTTGTGCTCTTTCGAAAGCTTTAACAATTTGAGAACCTGTAATTTTATTATCACCAAAAGATTTAAAAATTTCTTTTCATTTATCTTGTAAAGAAAATCTTTGAATTAAACGATCTTCTATTGATAAGAAAAATTTAGATTCTCCAACATCACCTTGTCTTCCTGATCTTCCTTTTAATTGATTATCAATTCTTCTTGATTCTGATTTATCCGTTCCAAGAACATATAAACCACCAACTTCTTTAGCACCTTCTCCAAGTTTGATATCAGTTCCTCTACCTGCCATGTTAGTTGCAATAGTAATAGCACCTAATACTCCTGCTTGTTTAATTATTTCAGCTTCGGCGGCATTTTGCTTAGCATTTAAAACAGTATGTGGAATATTTTCGGCAAGCAATAAATTGTGTAAATATTCTGATTCTTCAACTTGAGTAGTTCCAACTAAAATAGGTTGTTTTTTAGCATGAATTTTTTTAATTTCTTCTACTAAAGCTTTGTATTTAGCTTTCATTGTTAAATAAATTTGATCTTCGTGATCAATTCTTGCAATTGGTTTATTAGTTGGAATGACATTAACTCTCATATTATAAGTTTTAATAAATTCATTTTCTTCTGTTTTACCAGTTCCTGTCATTCCTGATAATTTTTTGAACATCCTAAAAAAGTTTTGATAAGTAATTGTTGCCAAAGTTTTGGTTTCAGGTTCTATTTCTACTCCTTCTTTAGCCTGGATTGCTTGTTGAAGACCCTCTGAATATGAACGTCCTTCCATGATCCGACCTGTAAATTGATCAACTAATTCAATTTTGTTTTTAATCACAACATATTCATAATCTTTTTTCATAACTAAATTAGCTCTTAATGCATTTTGAATTCTATGAACATATTCTGTATTTTCAATTTTGAATAAATTATCTGTTTTATATCATTTATTAGCTTTTTGAATTCCTGAGTGAGTTAAAGAAATAGCTTGAGTTTCTTTATCTATATGATAATCTCCTGGAACTAATGATTTAACAAATAAATCTGCATTTGTATATAATGTTGATTCATTTTGTTCTCCACCTGAAATAATTAATGGTGTTTTAGCTTCATCTATTAATATTGAATCTACCTCATCAATTAAAGCATAGTTCAATTTTCTTTGCACTTTTTCTGAAAAATTTTTAACTGTATTATCTCTTAGATAATCAAAACCTAGTTCCGAATGAACAGAATAAGTAATATCACATGAATAAGCCAATCTTTTCATTTGTGGTGGCATATTAGATTTATTTAATCCCACAGTTAAACCTAATCATTTAAAAACTTCACCCATTTCTTCTGAATCTCTTTGAGCTAAATATTCATTAACAGTTGATACAATAACTCCATTACCATCTAAAGCATTTAAATAAATAGGAGCAATAGATGTAATTGTTTTACCTTCACCTGTTTTCATTTCCGCAACTGATCCCATATCCAAAATCAAACCACCTAATATTTGCACATCAAATGGTCTTTTACCTAATACCCGAAATGTTGCTTCTCTTGCAATAGCAAAAGCTTCTACTTTAATATCTTCTAAAGTTTCTCCACGACTTAATCTTTGTTTAAAAAATCTTGTTTTATTTTTTAATTGTTCATCTGAAAGGTTTTTAATTGATTTACCTAAACGATTAATACTTTTCAAAAGATATTCAGCTTCTCTAAATTCAGCAGATTTAAAATTTGCTTCTTTTAGCAACTTTAATCTTCTTTTTTCTTCTCTTTTCTTTACAGATTTTTCTTCGTTTAGTAATTCTTTATTATCCAAAGATTTATTTTTTTTATTTTTCATAGACTTAATATATTTTAATATAAAAATATTTTTTAACAATTTTATATTGAGTCTAAAAAATCTATAATTCCTGGAAAAATAACATCCAATTTAACAGCAACTTTTTCTAAATCCTGAATTGACATATTTCTTTTTTTATTATTCAAATTAATTTGGTCAACATCAACTCTATATAATAAAGAATGATTTTTAAAAAAAATAAGATAAAAAGCAATTCCACCTAATTTTTTTATTAATTGCAAATGATCGTGTTGATGTTTTTTAATATTAGTAAAAGATAAATAATCTTTCTCTGTAGATTTTGCTTCAAAAGTTATATATTTACCTTGATATATTCCATAATAATCTACTGTGGATTTATTTTTTATAAAAGCATTAGAAAAGTTTTTACAATTTTCCTTTTGAAATTTAACATTTAAATGATTTTTAGCAAAATATCCTATTTGCTCTTGATTATAAAAATTTATTGTTTTGTTTATTAGTTCTTCTAATAGCATTCCTCTATTTTTGTAAGAAACATATTCTTTCATTTTTCTCCTAAAATATAAATAATTTATTTATATATAGATTTAGAATCAAAATATTTTTAACTTTATTATTTTATCATTAAATTTAATTTATGAAATATTGCAAATAAATGTAACGAAATATAATATATAATATATAGGCATAAATTAAACATAAAATGTCATTTAAATAGGAGAAATATGGCAACAAACAAAAATGAAAAATTAACAAAAAGTGAATTAATTGCAAAAATTGCTGAAATAGTGGAATTACCAAAAAGTGATGTTAATTTAACAATTAATGCTTTAGTTTCAATTATTATTTCTGAAATGCAAATTGGACATGAAATTACAATTCCAGGGTTAGGGACATTCTTGAAACAACACAAATCTGAAAGAATAGCAACAAATCCTTTAACAGGACAAAAAATTAAAATTCCTTCAAAAAATGTTCCAAAATTTAAAGCTGCAAAAAATTTAAAAGAAGCTGTTGGATTAACTCAATAGAATATTAGAATTTATAAAATATATAAGAAAATCAAAATCACATTTTGGTTTTTTTAATTTTTATTTATTATAGAATATTGTTTTTTTTCATATCAAATATTGTTGACTTCAAAAAAGAATAATGTAATTTATTCTAAGTTTTTTAATTCTTTTTTAATGGTTGGCAATAATTTAATTTGTTTAACATCTTTTTCAAGAGCACTCAATCTTTGGTCAACTTTATGGTTAAATTCCTTTTGTTCTTTGTTAAATTCTTTTTGTTCTTTTATAAAATCAACTACTGAATTATTAAATTCCTTTTGTTCTTTATTAAATTCCTTTTGTTCTTTTATAAAATCAACTACTGAATTATTAAAATCTTTTTGTTCTTTCATAAATTCAGTCACATCTGACATAAACTCTAATACTTTATTTTCGAAAGATGCTTTTTTCACTTTATCTTTATCTCCAGTAATTTTAATTTTATAAGATTTCCTTGTTTCTTCTACTAATTCAATTTTAGGATCATTAGATAAATTTAACAATTCATTCATTTTCTTCTTGTTGATAATTGACATGATTTAAATTTTATCAAATATGAAATATAGCTTTTATAAATAAATTTTCATCTTTTTTATCTTTTTATTCTATCTATAAAACTTGATAAATTATTTTTAAATTAGATTAATAAATTTTATTTATCTTTTATTAAAAATTTTTTAATAATTAACAATTCTTTTTTTAATTTTTCTATTTCTTGACTATTATGAATAATGGCCTTTTCTAATCTTTTGTTAATATCCTTTTGTTCTTTAAAAAATGAAAGCAATAATTTATCAAAATTATTTTGATTTTTCATAAATTCTTTAATTTTCATTTCATTACTAATTGGTTGTTTGCTAGATGATTTTAAAGTGCTATTTTTATTAATTTTCATTTTAATTTGTAATTCATCTGAATCAATTAGTGGATTATTTTTACTATTATTTTTAATCTGACTTTTGTTATCCATATATTTAATATTTTAATAAAATTAATACAAAATTTGCTTTTTATATTAAAAAAGCATAAAAAAATTACAATAATCATATCTTTTTATGAATATTGTAATTCTTAACATTATTTAAATTTCTTTAATTTCAATAAATTCTTGATATTTATTCATATCTTCTTTTGAAGCTAAAAATCTTGTACATGAAGTTCCGATTGATAAAGATGTTGCTATTTTTAATGATTCAATAATGTTTTTTGTTTTTAAATATGTAATTGCAAAAGAAGAAATTAATGTATCTCCTGCCCCTACTGTAGAAATAATATCAAATTTTTTCTTTAATGTAATTTGCAATATTTTATTATCTTCACCAATAAAATAAGAACCTCTGCCACCATCTGAAACAATTAGATTTTTTAAACCAAAAGATTTCAATTGCTTCATAGCATTTTTAATATCTTCTAAATCATTGATTTTGATATTTAATAAAGATTCTAATTCACTACGATTTGGTTTAATAATAAATGGATTATATTTTATTAAATCTAAAATAATTTTTGAATCAATATCTAGTGCGAAATTAATACCTTTTTGGTGAATTTTTTCTACAAGTTTTTTTAAAAAACTTTCTTCACAAATGCCCATAATTAGTACAAAATCATCTTTTGATAATTGATCAATAAAATTTAATAATTTTTCATATTCTTCTTGAGCTATTTTTGCTCTTGCTCCATTTATTTCAAAAGAAGAATCTTGAGCAAACATTTTTACATTTATTCTTGTATCATTTTCTGAAGCAAAATTAATTAATTCAATTTTTTCATCAGACATTAGCTCCAAGAATAAATTTTTTGTTTTTCCACCTAAAAAAGAAATTGCTTTATTATCAAATCCAATTCTTTTTAAAACAATAGAAGCATTAATTCCTTTACCACCAGGAACTAATTCATAATCTTCAACTCGATTCAAATCATTTGAATTAAATTTATTTTTAGTATTTATTACATAATCAATTGAAGGAGAAAATGTAATTGTATAAATCATATTATTTAATAATTATTAACTATTAATAAATTTGAGTTGAAGTTGTCGTTAATCATTTTTTGTTTTTTATTTCTTTTAAATGGTTTAGTTAGAACTATTTTTGCTTTAACAAAAACATTAACTTGTCCAGTTTTTTCTTTTTTAATTGTGTTATTGTTTCTCTTATTCATTAATTTATCAAACAACACAATACAGAACATTTCTAAAATTGATCCTGCAATAATAGCAACAATAAAGAATGTTATTCCTAATCCAATTTTTAGTCCCTCTACAGCATTTGGATAGATTGTGCTATCTAATCTACATAAAGCAACTGTTAAAATTCCACCATGAGGAGCTGAAATTGAAACACCTAGAGCACCAATTAATAATCCTGTTACAGCCCCTCCAATAACATTGGCTGGAATAATAACTTTAGGTTTAGATAGTGTAAATGGAATTGCACCTTCTGAAATAAATGATAATCCCATTATGTAGTTCAACATTCCTGTTTTTCTTTCTTCATCTGTTCACATTTTTTTGAAGAATGTACAACATAAAGCAATTCCTAATGGAGGTGTCATTCCCCCTGCCATAGCAGCGGCCATTGAAATTGTTCCTTCTGGATGAGTTGTTAATGATGCAGTTCCAAATAAGTAAGCAGCTTTATTAATAGGTCCACCTAAATCGAAAGCCATCATTGCTCCTAAGATCATTCCTAATAATCATGCTAAGTAGTTTTTACCTTCCATTAATTCTAAGAATTTAGTAAATCCATAATTTACATAGATCATAGGAATATTAACCATTCAGAAAACAGTTACAACAATTAATGTTCCGAATAAAGGAATAAATAAAATGTTTTTTAATCCTGATAATACAGCTGGTAAATAAACAAATACATATTTAACTAAAACAATAATGATTGAAGCTGCTAAAAATGCTCCAACAATTGCTCCAAAAATTCCCGAAGTTCCACCTCCTGTAGCTTCAGCTGTTGCAAATCATTGCACTTGACCTGTTTCAGGATTTAAACTAAATAAGAATTTACCTTGAGACATTAATCCAACCATAAATCCTGGTAATAATCCTTGTCTTCCAATGATTGCATATGTAATATAAGCACCAATGATAGGCACCATCATTCCAAATGATAAATCACCCATTGTTTTAAATCACTTTGCAGCTGGTGAACCTGAACCAAAATTACCTTGCCCCGCATTTGCAAAATCAAATAAGAAAGCAATAGCAATTAATATACCACCAAAAACAACAAAAGGCAACATGTAAGAAACCCCTGTCATTAATGATTTATACATTCTTTTTCCAAATCCATTAAATGACATGTCTTGGTTATTATCTTGAGATGCTGTTTCCTTTTTAGCTGATGCTTGGAATTTTTCACCTTTATGATCTAATAGTTTTTGAATTTCTTTTTTAGCATCTTTAATAACAGGTTTTGTACCCATTTCTAAAACATTTTCATGTCCTGAAAATTTTGAAAGTTCCACAACACGATCACAAGCTATTAAAACACCTTTTGCATTTTTAATATCTTGTTCAGATAAAACATTTTTTGCTCCATCCGCACCTTGAGTTTCAACTTTAATTTGGATATTCATTTCTTTAGCTGCTTTTTCTAACATGTCACGAGCCATAAAAGTATGAGCTATCCCTGTAGGACAAGCAGTTATTGCAACAATATCATAATTTCCATCATTATTTACTAATGATTCTTCTTTTTTATCATTTGAAGATTCATTATATTTAGTAATTAATTTTTTTAATGAAGTAATTGATTTAACTGTTTTTAAATCTTTTTTAAATTCTTCATTCATTAATAATTTCATTAAATCTGCAAGAATTTCTACATGTGATCCACTTTCTTTTGGATTTAATGCAATAAAAAATATGTAATTAACTGGATTACCATCTAAAGATTCTCAATCCATAGGTTTTACTTTTGCAAAAAAGATAACTGATTTTTTCATTACCTCATCTCTTATATGAGGAATGGCAATTCCTTCACCAATACCAGTTGAAGTTTCGCTTTCTCTTTTTAAAGCTAGTTCTACTACTTTAGCTTTATTAGAAGCGTATTTTTTTTCAACAAGAACTTTAGCAAAGGCTTCAAGAGCTTCTTTTTTACTTTTATATGATTTATCAACAATGATTAAATCATTTTTGAAAAATTCATTTAATTTCACTCTTACTCCTTTATCCTAACGATTTGAGTATTAGAAACTAATTTCATTTTTTTTAAATCTTTTTCTTTAATATTAGAGACAATCACTATTTTAGAATCATTATCACTAAATTTAAAAGTTGACATAGTATTAAATTTTTCTTTTTCAGCTAAAACAACAGTTATCAAAGATCTTTTCATAATATCTTGCTTGGCTTTAGCTTCTCTTTTTTCAGGTGTATATAAACAACCTTTTTCATCAATTGCATTTACACCCAAAAATGAAATAGGAAAATTTATTCCTTCTAATTCATTTTTATTAAAATTAACAATTGATTTTGTTTCTTGTTTTAATGTCCCACCAAGAATATTTACATTTTGAAAACCTAGATCTAGAGCTAAATTAGCATTAGTAATAGAATTAGTAAATAGTTCAATGTTTCTATCTAAAAATTGGATTAGATAATAACAATTACTTCCTGAATCAACAAAAATTGTTTTATAACCTAAAGCTAATTGCGAAGCATGCTGAGCAATTTTATTTTTAACTTCTAAATTAGTTTTTATTTTATTCTCAATTTTTTGATCTTGAAAATTTTTATTTTCATTTAATATGATTTCTCCAAATGTTCTATTAATAAGACCTTGAGATTCTAATTTAATTAAATATCTTCTCGATGAAGATTGTGTTAATTGAAAAATTTTTTCTATATCTTTGGACTTAACGATTTTATGTTTCTTGATATACTCAAAAATTTTATTTTCAATAATTTTTGGCATTTTAGCTCCGAATAAATATTATAGTGAATAATTTTGAATAATTTTGAATAATTTATATTAAATTATTTGTATTTATTTTAAGATTGTTGAAATATAAAGTATATTTAAGATAAATTATTTATATTTACCATTATTGCTTTCAATATTTAATATATAATTAATTTGTATTATGAAATTAGCAATTGTAGTAGATTCTTCATGTGGTTTAACTAAAAAAGAAGCTGAAAGTAGAGGATGGCATTTTCTACCATTATATTTAGATATTGATGGCAAAGAATATCGTGATGGAATTGATATTACTTCAGACAATTTTTTAGATTATTATAAACCTACTTCAATAGGAAAAACTTCTTGTACTCCAATAGGTGAAGCTTTACAATTAATTGAAGATTTATCTAAGAAGAATGATTTTGTTGTTATTTATCCTATTAGTATGGAATTATCATCACAATATAATAATTTAGAAGTTATTGCAAGACAATTTAAAAATGTTTATGTGATAAAATCAAAAAGAGTTTGTCAATTTATTACAAAAGATTTAGTTGAATTAGAAAAAGATGTATTATCTAATGAATTAACTGTAAAACAATCTATAGCTCGGATTGAAAAACAAAATTATTCTCAAGTTGATACTTTATTATATCCAAAAGATATTAGCGTTCTTGCTAGAGGAGGAAGATTGGCTCCTTCAGCTGCTAAATTGGCTAAATTATTAAAAATCTTTCCTGTAATAGGAATGCAAGATGGAAAATTAGAAAAGTTTGATAAAGGATTAACTTTTAACAAAACATTTTATAATACAGCAGTTGAACAATATAAAAAAGTTTCTAAGAAAAAGCAAAGAGCTATTTTGTTCTTAGATACAAATAATGAAAATGCAGATGACATGTGCAAAGAATTAGTTGAAAAAACTAAATATAATGGTATAGTTATTAGGAAACCAATTCCACCTGTTATTGCAATTCATACTGGATATGGGGCAATTTCAATTTTCTTTGTTGATTTTAAACTTGATATTAAAGAATATAAATTATAAGGCTATAATTTAAATAGATCTAATAACAAAAGGGGGTATTTATGGAAAAAATGTCTAATAATTTCTTTTCAAAATATAAAATTCAAGCAATTGATGTAAAATCAAAATTATTATCTAGATCTTTACTATGAATGTCTTTAGGATTGATGGTTATTATTTTTGTTGCTTGATTAAGTTCAACTTTTCAAGCTTTTAATAATTTTGTTGTAACTTTTTCTATAGGATCAAGATGAGGACTTGCTTGATTATTTAATTTAATAATTATTTTTAGTTTATTCTTTTGCATTCAAAACAA
This sequence comes from Metamycoplasma sualvi, assembly GCF_045276925.1. Taxonomy (GTDB): domain Bacteria; phylum Bacillota_I; class Bacilli_A; order Mycoplasmatales; family Metamycoplasmataceae; genus UBA710. The sequence goes on along the minus strand of NZ_CP174167.1, from coordinate 102,742 downwards.
GAACATTAACATCATGATTCCTGTCATTCTCTATGCTATTTTTGCAATTTATGAAGGAATGTTTATTACAACAATTTTATCATTTACTGGAACTACAAATATTGTTAAAGATTTATTATTATATATGTTAATTCCTTCTTTTGTTTTTTTAGTAATGGGGATTATTGCATACACTAATTTAATTAATTTTTCAAAATTAATTCCTTTTACATTTTTTGGCTTTTTTGCAATTTTAATTTTATCTTTAATAATGATCTTTACTGCAAGTAAAACAATAGAAATGTTATACATTATAATTGCTAGTGCAATGTTTATTATATGAATTGGTGTTGATTTACAAATGATTGCAAGAACTGAAGATGCATTGCCAAATTATGTAGACAAATCAACCATTAATAGAATTTCATTTATGTTTGGTGTTAAATTATTTATTGACTTTGTTAATCTATTAATGATTGTTTTAAGAATATTTAGAAATAGATAATTTTATATATTTATATTGAATTTTAATAAACAGAATAGTAAATATTCGATTTATATTTTTTTGTAATAATTTATTTTTTTGTTCGGCATCTAATAAAAGATATATGGTGCGAACGAATGGACTTGAACCATCGACCTCACGATTATCAGTCGTGTGCTCTAACCAGCTGAGCTACGCTCGCATATTATAATGTGATGAACACATTATATTTAATTGTAAGTAAATTATTAACGTTTTGAGAATTGACGAGCTCTTCTCGCTTTTCTTAAACCAGGTTTTTTACGTTCTTTGACTCTTGCATCTCTAGTTAACATTTTTTGTTTTTTCAATTTAGGTTTATAATCTTCTGATGCTTCAATCAATGCTCTTGCAATTCCTAAACGAATTGCTCCAGCTTGACCTGATAAACCACCACCTGAAACATTAACATTAACATCTCATTTATTCATTTGTTCTAAAATTTCAAAAGGTTGTAAAGCATCTTTAATTAAAATATCTGATTTTAAATATTGTTTAGCTTCAATTTTATTAATCAAAAACTTACCAGTACCACTTTGAATAGTTACACGTGCTGAAGAAGATTTTCTTCTTCCTAATCCATGAAATTTAGTATTTTTCATAATTATTTAACCTCTAATTTTTTTGGTTTTTGAGCTTCATGTTTGTGCTCACTACCTGCATATACATATAAATTTTTAAATTGTTTAGCACCTAACTTAGTGTGTGGAATCATTCCTTTAACAGCTTTTTCAATAATAGCAATTGGTCTTCTTTTTCTTAATTCACTAGGAGTTGTTGTTTTTAATCCTCCAGGATACCCTGAATGGTGATAGTAAATTTTATTTTTTTCTTTGTTTGCTGTTAAAACAATTTTGTCTGCATTAATAACAATGATATTATCTCCCATATCAACATTAGGAGTAAAAGTTGGTTTATTTTTACCTCTCAAATAAGATGCACAAATTGTGGCTAATCTACCTAAAATTTGACCTTCAGCATCAATTATATATCATTGTTTATCTGTTTTTTGATGTGTAACAATAGTTGTTTGTCTCATAACTACTTAGATATAAATCCTTTCTTTTGTTTTTTGTAATACTTTTGGATATATTTTTGAAATAAAATTAAGATTTGTTTTTTAAAATTTGAAATACGCAAATTTATTATATAACAAAATTGCAAAAATATAAATTTAATAATTTATATATTATATTAGATATATCCCAAAAAGAAATGAAAATAATAATTGTTTTTTGTATTATTTTTCATTCTTGTTTTTAAAAATCAAATTGATCGGTGTGCCAGTAAAATCAAAATTTTCTCTAATTTGATTTTCTATGTATCTTTTATAGCTAAAATGTAAACTTTTTGTGTCATTAACTGTCAATAAAAATGTTGGAATTTTTGCATCAATTTGTTTAATATAAGTGATAACTAATCTTTTTCCTTTAAATGTAGGTGCAGGTTGCATTTGTTGAGCTTCTAAAATTACTTCGTTTAATAAAGAAGTTTTAATTTTTCTTTCTAAATTGTTTTTCACAGTGATTATTAAATCTTTTAATTTTTGAATTCTTTGATCTTTTAGAACTGAAATAAAAATAATAGGTGATCATGAAATAAATTTAAATTCTTTTAAAATTCTTTTTGTAAATTCATTAATTGTATTTGTATTTTTATTTTCAATTAAATCTCACTTATTGATAACCAAAATAATAGGTTTATTAAATTCCATAGCATAACCTGCAATTCGAGCATCAAAATGCGATAATTCTTTTGTAGCATCAATTACTAATAGAGTTAAATTGGATTCTTCTAAAGAATTAAAGGCTCTATTTAAAGCATAATGATCGATTGCATCTGATAATTTAGATTTTCTATTAATACCCGCTGTATCAATAATTTCAAAATTTTCATCATTTATTTTTAAAATAGCATTAACCGAATCTCTAGTTGTACCAGGAATATCCGATACTATAGATCTATTTTCATTTAATAATTTATTTAATAATGAAGATTTTCCAGCATTTGGTTTTCCAATGATTGACAATTTAAAATAATTTAAATTTTCAATAGAATTTCAATCTAAATTATTAATAATAAGATCCATTAACTCTCCAGTATTTTCACCATGCAAAGCAGAAATTGCTACCATATCTTTAATTCCTAATGAATAAATTGATGAATCAAATTCTTTATTATTTTCCATTTTATTAATTGCTAAAATTATTCTTTTATTCGATTTTCTTAATATGTCAATTACTAAAAAATCTTCTTTTGTTATTGGTGTTAATCCATCAACTACAAAAACCACTAAATCAGCTTCTTCTATAGCAACTTTTGCTTGTGCTCTAATATCATCTACAAATATTTTTTTCTCATCAGTTATTCCGCCAGTATCTATAACATAAAAATCATGTCCTAATCATGATACTTTTTGATAAATTCTATCTCTTGTTACACCTGGTTTATCATATACAATTGATTGACGTTTTCCAATCATTCTATTAAATAAAGTTGACTTACCAACATTAGGTTTACCAATTAAAGCAACAGTATTTTTCATGATTTTAAATATATCATATTTTTATCAAAAATATTTTGAGCTAATATTAAATTGGCGATTTAGAAGGTATTAATTTATAATTTTAAATATGAATAAAAATAAAAAATATTTATTTGCAATTGATCTAGATGGTACTTTGTTATCTTCAAGTGTTGATAATACAATACATCCTTTAACTATTAAAGGAATTAAAAGAGCTATAAAAGAAGGGCATATTGTTTGTTTAGTAACTGGTAGACCTTGAATTGCTTCTAAATTTGTTTATGAAAAATTAAAATTAAATACAATCATTGCAAATTTAAATGGTGCTCATATTCATAATCCTACGGATGAATTTTTTATAGATTATATTAAATACATTAATTTAAATGAAATGCTTTATATTTTAGGAGATGAAAATTTAAAAGATAAAATTAATAATTTAGCAATCGAAGGACCTGGGTGAGTTCATTTACAACATCGTGATGATGATATGGAAAAAATATTTAATTTTCATAAATTTCCTAAATTAAAAATAGGTATTAATTTAGATAAAATACCTTTAAAACCAACAGGGATAGTTATGGATATTAAAAAAGATGTTGATGCTAAAAAATTAAAAAAATATTTAAATCAAAAATATTCAGATTTAGCTTCTTTTTCATATTGATCAAAAGGAGAAGGAAAATCATATATTTTTGATATGGCAGCAGTTGGGGTTGATAAAGGGAAAGTAATTTCTTTATTAATGAGATACTATGGAATTGATATTGAATCTACAGTTGCTTTTGGTGATTCATTCAATGATGAAGAGATGTTAGAAAATGTTAATTATTCAGTTGCTATGAAAAATGCTGATCATCATATTATCAAAAAAGCAAAATATGTTACCAGCTTAACAAACAAAGAAGGCGGAGTTGGTCAATTTATTATTGATTTTTTAAACAAAAAAATTCATTAATTGTTAATTAAAGATATTTTTTAGAAAGTAATATTAATACAAAAAGTGCTACACATACTAATGTAAGAACGAAAAAAATGATAAACATTATTTTATTTATAGTAATTTTTCTTTTTGCTTTTTCTTTTTTTTGATTTTCTGTTTCTATTTTTTCAAATTCTTGATAATTATTTTTTAATTCCACTAGTTGGTTGTATATTTTGCTAATTTGTTCTAAAGCTCTTCCCATCATTATTTCTAATTCATCTTCGGTCAAATCAACTTTATTTTCTACTTGATAAAATATTTCCATTTTTACATTAAGTAGTTTTCTTTCTTGTTCATATAAATCAAAATCTCTACCATCAATTTGATATTTTTTAATTACTAGTGATTTGTTTATTTCATTTGCTATCTTATGTAATAAATTTCATGATTCTAGATATTTGCTATTTAAAATATCAAATTGAGTTTTTATTTTTTGTTCTAATTTTTTATATTCTTTATCAATTTGATTTTTTTTATTTTGATCTACTTCGCTTTTGCTACCATGAGAAGTTTTTCATACTTTATGAATTATTCTTTCAACTAAATTAAAATTCATTTGTTGTGTTTTGTTTGCATTAGAACTATTGCTATTCATAATTAACCTCAAAAGTTATCTTATTTTAAAAACTTAAATTTAAATATTATTTAAATTATATAATAATTACTTATTATCTATATCTAAATGTATAATATATAAATTAAGTTTTGGAATAGGTTAGTTATGAAACAAGTCAATGTACAAAAATCTAAAGTTAGAAAAGTTATTATACCAGCCGCTGGTTGAGGGACTAGATTTTTACCTATGACCAAAATTATCCCTAAGGAATTGGTTCCAATTTTAAATCGTCCTTCAATTGATTTATTAGTAGATGAAGCAATTAATTCAGGAATAGAAGAAATAATTTTAGTAATATCAACAAGAAAACAAGAAATTATGAAATATTTCCAACCAAATATTCCATTAGAGGAAGAATTGAAATCTAAAAATAAATGAGAGTTATTAAAGCATGTTAAAAAAACAAATCGAGATGCAATAATTAGAGTTGTTTACCAATATGAACAATTAGGTTTAGCTCATGCTATATTAACAGGAGCTCGTTTTTTTAAAAATGAACCTTTTGCGGTTATTTTAGGAGATGATTTAATTAAATCAAAAATACCTGTAATTAAACAAATGATGAATGAATATGATAAATTAGGTTCTTCAATTGTAGGTGTTCAAAATGTTGAATTTGATAAGTTGAATAAATATGGAATTGTAAAACCAAAAAATATTAGTGAAAAAAATAATAAATTATTTGAAATTAGTGGTGCAGTAGAAAAACCTTTACCTCAAAAAGCCCCATCATCAAAAGCTATTTTAGGTAGATATATTTTTAATTATTCAATTGTAAAATTCCTAGAAAATTTAGATTATTCTAATGAAAATACAGGAGAAATTAATTTAGTAGATTGTTTTGATAAATACTTAAAAGAAGAAAAAATATATGCTTATGAATTTGATGGTAAACGTTATGATTTAGGATCAATTGAAGGATTTACTATGGCCACAATTGATTATAGTTTAGAAAATAGCGATATATCTAGCACTATTAAAAAACACATTATGAATTTAGCTTCAGAAATATATTCAGAAACTGCTCTTTTAGATTTAAATTCTGAGAAAAACAAAGGAGGAAAATAATAATGTTGGAAAAAGTCCTTTTTAATTTATTATGAATTATTGTTGCATATTTAATAGGTTCAATTAATTTTTCTATTATATTTACCAAAAATAATAAAAATAAAAAGAATATTAAAGAAGTTGGTTCAGGTAATGCTGGAGCAACAAATGCTGCAAGAGTTTATGGTTTTAAATTTGGACTTTGCATTTTTATTTTAGATGCTTCTAAAAGTTTTTGATTAGGGTTTATTTTAGGATTATTGCAAAGAAATGTTGAAGCATTTAATGTCATTATTCCTCAACTATGTTTAATATTTGTTATTATTGGTCATATTTTCCCATTATATTTCAATTTTAAAGGTGGTAAGGGGGCAAGTTGTTTATTAGGAATGATTGCTTCAATTAGTTTATTTATTGCAGCAATTGGAACAATAATTTTTCTTATTATTGTTTTATGAACAAGATATGTATCATTAGGTTCAATAGTTGTTCCATATATATTAGCTTTATTATCATTTTTATGTCCATATTGACATAATGTTGATTCAACAATTATTAATCAAATATTTTGATATAGTCCTTTATTTTTATTAATTGCTTCTCTAATCGTAACATTAAGCCATTGACAAAATATCGATCGTTTAATTCATAAAAAAGAATCTAAAATTCAATTTAATAATAAAGAACCAAAAATTAAAGATTTTTATAAAAATAAATTAAAAGTCAATTTAATTAACAAAAATAAATTAGATAAAAATTTAGAAATTGATATTGATACTCATCCAATAATTCCTGATCTAGATTCAAATGAAGGTAATAGTGTTATTGATGAAGCAATTAATAGAAAAGATCTTTAATTTTTAAATATTTCTAATAAGAATCTTTCAAAAATTATTTTGTCGTTAATAGCACCTGATTTAATGTCTAAATCTATATTCTCAATTATTTTCAAATATTTTTTAATTTTTGTATATCCAATATTATTTAAAAAATCTAAACATTTTTTAATAACAAATGGATGTTTATTTAATGTTGTTTCCATTTCTTTTAAAGACATAGAAGATTTTTTTAATGAATAAATTTGAGAACATAATTCCAAATTATTAGCAATTTGATTAATAAATGAAGTAATAGATTCTCCATAATTTAATTTTTCATAATATATTCGAAAAATATTTTCAGAATCATTTGCTTGAAAATAATTAATAAAATCAAAAACAGATGTTAAATTATATTTTTGCACTAAATCATCAATATTACTTCTTGAAATATTTAAATCTAATGAAATTAATTTATTCATTTCATTCATAATTAAATCTAACTTATTAGGAACTTTAGATAAAAAATATACTAAATCGATTTCACTTATTGATGCTTTATGAAGATTGATTTGGTCTCTAACAAATTGAATAATTTGCTTATTATTCAATTCTTTGAATTCTTTACATGTTGCTTCTTTTTCTAAAAAATCTACAATTTTATTGTTTGATTTAGTTTTTTGATTTATTTTATTATTAGTAAAAATAACAATAGTAGAACTTAATTTAGATTTTAATGAATCTAAAATAATCTCTTGTTCTTTTTCTGAAGCATTTACTAAATAAGGAAAATTTTTAAAAATTATTATTTTATTGTTTTCAAATAAATTAATTGCTGAAATCTGTTTTACAATTTCATTAATATCATTATTATTATTTGATCTTACAACTGTATGATCTTTATTATTCTTAATAATAAATTCAATTTCTTGATCTATTAAATAATCTTCATTACCGTAAAAATAATACATAACTATTCAAAATTATACATTTTTTTATTAAATAAAAATTATTGGAATATAATAATTTTGTAATATTAAATAACAATAACAAATATATAAAAATGTATTAGAAAAGGAAAAAATTATGAAAGCTAAAAAAATTATTTTAGTAGGTGCTGGAGCTGTTGGTTGTTCATTTTTATATTCAGCAATGAACAGAGGACTTGCTTCAGAATACGGAATTATTGATGTTAACAAACAAAATGTTGAAGGTCAAGTATTAGATTTTGAAGATGGTAGTGCTCCAATGGATTATCCATTCAATGTTTTTGATGCAACATACAAAGATTGTAAAGATGCTGACATTGTGGTAATTACAGCAGGAAGACCTCAATTACCAGGTGAAACAAGATTAAATATGGTTGAAGGTAATGCAATCATTATGAAAGATATTGCTGAAGGAGTTAAAAAATCAGGATTTAAGGGGATAACTGTTATTGCTTCAAACCCTGTTGATATTTTGACATTGGTATATCAAGAAGTAACAGGATTTGATAAAAAATCAATCATTGGTTCAGGAACATCTTTAGATTCAGCTAGATTAACTAGAGAGATTTCAAAAAGAATTAACATTGCTCCTCAATCAATTCAAGCTTATGTAATGGGAGAACATGGAGATTCATCAGTTTCAGCATTTTCAGTTGCTACTGTTGGAGGAGCTCCTTTATCATACTTTGTGAAACAAAAAAGAATTGATGAAAAAGAATTTCCAAAAATTCATGAATATGTTTGAAGAAAAGCATATGAAATTATTGATAGAAAAAGAGCAACTTTCTATGGAATTGGAGTTAACTTAGCTAATATATGTGAAAACATTATTAGAGACTCAAGAAAAGTTTTAGCTGTTGGTGCTTATTTAGAAGGGCAATACAAAAACTCAGGAGTTTATACAGGAGTTCCTGCTGTTATTAGGGCAAATGGATTACAAGAAATTATTGAATTACCAATTAGTTCAAGCGAACAAAAACAATTTGATAAATCTGTAAAACAATTAAAAGAAGTTGTTGAAAAAGCTAGACAAGCTATTAAATCTAAAAATAAGAAAAAATAATTAATTAACGTTTCTTAATTAGAAAATTATGAATTTAGCATTTAATGCCATATAATGATAAAATTAATATATGCATAAATTTAATTATGCTTAAAAAAATTTAAGGAGAATTGTATGGCAAAAAAAAGACTAGAAACCAAGAAATTAATTGCTTTAATTTTATTATTATTTCCTATATTTTCTATCATTGGTGTAATCATTTATGCTATTGACATGATTAAAGGAAATTGATCATTTTTAGAATTAATTGTTTTAATTTTATGTATTCCTTTTGGTTTCTTTGCAGCAATATTCTTATGATTAAATGCATTGGGAATTTTAAAATTATAAGTATTAATTTTAATTTTAAAAAAAATATAAATTAACATATTCTAATAAAGAATATGTTTTTTTGCAATTGTGATTACAATTTGGGAAAAAATCAAAATCACATTTTGGTTTTTTTAATTTTTATTTATTATAGAATATTCTTTTTTTCATATCAAATATTGTTGACTTCAAAAAAGAATAATGTAATTTATTCTAAATTTCTTAATTCTTTTTTAATGGTTGGCAATAATTTAATTTGTTTAACATCTTTTTCAAGAACACTTAGTCTTTGATCAACTTTTTGATTAAATTCCTTTTGTTCTTTTATAAATTCTGTCGCATCTGACATAAACTCTAATACTTTATTTTCAAAAGATGATTTTTTCACTTTATCTTTATCTCCAGTAATTTTAATTTAAGAAAATATTATTTTATGTCTTTATAAATAAATTATCTTTTATGATTTGTATTTTTTTTAAAATCATCTTTATGAAAAGATTCAAGAACACTTAGTCTTTGATCAACTTTATGTAGTCTTTGATCAACTTTATGGTTGAATTCCTTTTGTTCTTTTATAAAATCAACTACTGAATTATTAAATTCCTTTTGTTCTTTTATAAAATCAACTACTGAATTATTAAATTCCTTTTGTTCTTTTATAAATTCTGTCGCATCTGACATAAACTCTAATACTTTATTTTCAAAAGATGATTTTTTCACTTTATCTTTATCTCCAGTAATTTTAATTTAAGAAAATATTATTTTATGTCTTTATAAATAAATTATCTTTTATGATTTGTATTTTTTTTAAAATCATCTTTATGAAAAGATTCAAGAACACTTAGTCTTTGATCAACTTTATGTAGTCTTTGATCAACTTTATGGTTGAATTCCTTTTGTTCTTTTATAAAATCAACTACTGAATTATTAAATTCCTTTTGTTCTTTTATAAATTCTGTCACATCTGACATAAACTCTAATACTTTATTTTCAAAAGATGATTTTTTCACTTTATCTTTATCTCCAATAATTTTAATTTTATAAGATTTCTTTGTTTCTTCTAATAATTCAATTTTAGGATCATTAGATAGATTTAATAATTCATTCATCTTTTTCTTACTAATAATTGACATGATTTAAATTTTATCAAAGTTGAAATAGAAATTTATTCCTAATTTTCTTTAATTTTCTTCTTTTGTTATTTTAGTCGCAAAAGATAAATATTTACATCATAATAATAGATCTTATAAGAATATTTTTTTATTCTATAAAGAATCTAATAATTCATTCATTAATGTAAAGATAAAATTAATTTTTTCTAATTCTTTTTCAAATATAAATTGAAGTGTCCTTTTTGTCTTTATTTATTTTACAAGGACAGCCAGAGAGAAATCTCTGGTTTTTTTATTTATTGGTATTTAATTTGATAACTTTATAGATTAAATAAAATATCAATCAAAAAGCGTTCATCATGAGATAATTTATTTAGTTTTTTTGACATCCTTTCCACCTTTTTTGGGTTGGATTGTGATTACAATTTGTGCATATTCTAATAAAGAATATGTTTTTTTATTTCTTTTACTAATATAAAATTAATCAATATTTTTAAATTAATTTGCATCAATCTTAATATTTAAATAACTAATCAATACTAATTTAATAATAATGTTGCAATTAATCAAATTAAATAAACAATTAATTGACTAATATAAAAAAACCAACACTAAGTTGGTTTATGTTTTATTTAAAATTAATATTTATTTTTTTAACTTTTTATTTCTTGCTACAAAGTAAATGATTGCAAATATACCTAGAGTTGCAAGTGAAGCTACACCAATACCAACATAAGTAAGTAATGACATGTTATCTGATTTATCTTTTAATCCAGATACTGTAGGGGCTTCTCAAACATATGAAGAAGACATTGTTGGATCTTGATATTTAATAGTAATTTGATCACCATTACTTAAAGTTCCAGGACTAATTAATCAATTTCCATCACTACCTAAAACTTGGTTTCAATTAAATTCTATATCATTACTATAGAATGTTAGATATCCTTGATCTATTAAGTATTTCATGGTGTATTGTTCACGTGTAATACTTGAAGTATTTACTACAATAGTAGTAATATCACGGCTTGAAATCATATTTCCTTGACCATTAATTCCGGTGTAACCAAAATTCATAACATTCATTAATCTAATGAATTCTTCTTCAGTAATTGAAGTGTAACTATCACTAATTCTCTCTGGCAATCCACTAATTAATAATCCACTATTTTCAGGATAATCATTAGTTGTTGGATTTTGACCAATACTATTTGCTACAACTGTTGTACTGATATTACCAACTTTAGCTACTTGACTAAAGCTATAAGTATTATTATTAGCATTATGTTTATCCATATTAGCAACTGTGTTGTAATATGCTTTTTCTACAGGGGCACCTGTTGGAGCTACTAATTTTCATTCAACTTTATCACCATTTGATAAATCATTAATTGATTCATAATCATTAGTTCAATCTTGTTTTACTTCTTTATTAGCATTTCAAACTCTTACCATGAATTTGTATCCTTGTAATAAAGTAGTAACTGGAATGTGGTTGTCTTGATCATCATAAGGATTATCAACAAAGATTTCAAATTGACCTTCACCATTGAAGTTTCCACTTTGTTGAACTCTCAAGTATTGCAATAATTCTTCATCAATATCTGCTTCATATAATCCACTAATAGTAAATACTAAAGGTGAAGGTTGTTGAGCATAAATTAAATCATTTTCATTAGCAGAAACAATTTCAATTCTGAAACGATCTCCATTACTTAAATTTGTAATACTACTTAAATCGTTGCTTTGAATAATTTGTGATGCTCCATTTATTGGAGTATAAGTAGTTTTTAGAATTACTTTAGAACCAAAGTCCGTTTTGAATTTGATTGAACAATTTCACCTATAGTGGTCAATTCAGTTGGATTAGAATTTTGACCTTCTTGTCTAGTTACTTTATACATATATTTCAATTTAGATTGACCATTAATTGGACTCTTACCAGGATTTGCACTATTTTCATATACATCATTAATATTGTTAGGTTCTTTAATGTAATTAATGAATTCTTCTGAATTAAATGTATAACGAATTAACTTATTATTTTCAATTGGGAATTTGATTTGTGAATCAATTGTGTAATCTTTAGTTACATTTGGAGTATCCACATAGTAATCATAAACATCTTGATCATTAGGATCTGAATTACCTTTTTTGTTAGTAAATTGAATAGCAATATCTTGGAATTTAAAGAAGCTGTATAATGCATTAGATTCTCCATTATTTAATTCCAAAGTATAACTATTAGCATTAGTTTCTACTAATTCATGAGATCTTTGAATATTTGATGCTTTAATTGGTTTTGCTAAAATACCATTGTCTTTTTGTCCTTGTTGGTAAAGAATAGGAATTGGTTGACCTTGAGTATCTGTAATTTCTTGACCATCAGCATTTTTGTAATATCCATCTTGATCAGAATTGGTTTGGTCTCTTTTTACAAGTCTAGATCCATCACCAGAAACTAATACTTGATTTTGAGCATCAATATAAAATTCTGTAAAGTAATTTAGTTGTAATGAAACATTTAAGTAATCATCAGTATTAGCTGCTCCGCTATTATTAGATCTTTTTAAACTAATTTGATCTAGCATAGCATAACCATCTAAACCATATGATGCTGATTCAGCAGCATCAACATTTCTTACTTTTAATGTTGCTCAATCAACATCAATATTATCTGTATGAACTTTATAACCAAATACTCTGATTTGATCAGTTGCAGCATGATTATTATCTTTTAATACATATCCATTTGGATTTGTATCAGAAGTTAATTGATCTTTTTTAATTCTAACTGCTAACATGATATAGTCATTAACTTTTAAATGGTAGTTTAAATTAGTAATAGTTGTATCATCACTTACTTGTTTTCATACATTATATTTATCGGATGAACTTTCATTATAAGTATCTAAATCTTGTAATGCTTTTTGTTTTACTTCATCATTAGCATCATTAGCAACATAATATACTAACTCTAATGCATTTTTTTGATCTTGAGGCATTGAAGTTGCTCATGAAGTTAAGAAACTACTAAATGAATTAAAGGTTTGACCTGTTTTTTGAATTGCTAATTGGAATGCACCTTCACCATTGTATCATTGAGCTTGTTTAGAAGTATTTAAGAATTTAATGTTAATTTCATTTGAAGCTAATGGGTTAACAATAGCAACTGAAATTTTAATATTAATTTTTTTATTAGAATTAGTTTCATCAGTAGCATATTCTAAAGTATTATTTGTTTGTTTTTGATCATTTCAATACAAGTCATAATCATTATTTATTACTTTAAATTGCATTGCAAAGTAACGGTTTGTATATGAACCATTTAATAACATAGATTTTTCTAATGGTGTTCCCGGTGTTCATACTTTATTAGCATCAGAATAGCTGGCAGTTTTGTCATTTTTATATAAAATGCTAAATAAATTACTTGAAGAATAAGGATTTAATAAAGAATTTAATTCATTATATTGCTTAATATTTAAATAAGCTTTATCATCGGTTCCAGCTACTGTGAAATTAGCAGCTTGATAAGGTGCTAATTTATTTAAATTAATATAACCTTTAACACCATTATTCAATGTAGAAGAAATTAATTCTTTACTAATATTATTACTATTATCTTCATTGATATTAGTATTATCTACTTCTAATAAATATCTTGGATTTTGAGTATTATTTACATTAGCATTCAATGCAAAACGAGCTTTAATGTCTTCTCTTAAAATAATTCAATTTGTATTATCTTTTGCTCCAGCAGCACTTTGCAAATGACTAGTAAAAGTATCTTTGATATATCAATTTATTCCATCATAAGTATATTCAATTTGAATGATACTTGTTACTGGCATCATGCCGGTATTTGTAATTTCTGTAATTGCGGCAGTTTCATCAATATTTAATTCTTTTAAATTACCTGTTAATATAATTTTTTCTAATCATGAAGAACTTACTTTTAAAGCAACTTGAATTTGTGAAGCATCTAATTTAAAAGGAGGAGAATAACTGTCATTATTTGAGCTTTTTCCTTCAAATACATAAGCATCACCAACTTTGAATCTAATTCAGAAGTTTCTATATGAATCTATTGGTTTTGCATCATTTAAATTATCTTTTCAACTATTTTCATCAGGATTATTTGTATCATTTACATTTGCTTTATTATTATATTGAACAGTTAATCCTTGAGGTAGTTTAGATTTTCACTCGCTTAAATTAGTAATAGTAAAGTTTTCTTGAGATCCGGTTAATTTTAAATTATCTACAATTCAGTCATTTTGTGTTTCGGTTGTATTATTAATATAAACTTGAAAATCAGATTTTGATGTTAAGTTTTCTTGATTAATAGTTTGATAATTTGTATTAGATAAAATATATTTATTAACTCCATCTGATTTGAGGGTTGTCTTTAATATAGTATTTTGCTAAAACAGCATTAGTATTATAGTTAGTTGTTGAACTTGAAAGTATTTCATTTAATTTATCAAATGTATATCAAATTCCATCTTCAGTTGTACTTGAATCACTGATATTTTCTTCTAATTTAATATTATTCAATGAAAATCTAATTTCTAGATGAAGATCGCTTAAATCACCTAGTGCTATATAATTGTTTTTAATTTCATCAATAATGGTGGTTATAGTTGTTGTAATACTATTACTATTAGAAATATTTTTTGTATTACCTTCAAATTTTAATTGATTTAATTTGTTCAAATCAACAGTTATTGCAACAGGAGCTAATAATTGTAAAGTAACTAGATTTTGTTCTTGAGTTGTTGAAGTAATTTCTTTATTGTTATTTATTTTAATGGTTATATTTGGATTTGTATTGCTTGCATATTCAAAACCAAGATGTAATGTAGGGTTATTTTGATTATAAGTATTAACATTTTCTTTTCTATTTCAGTTATTATCCATATTGTTATTAAATTTAAATGTAATACCTAAAGTTTGTAAACGATTTGCTATTTCATCATATGTCTTACCATGTAAAAATCCACTACCTACATTACCGGTCATAGCAGGTGGAGTAAAGCTTTGAATTGTTCCTGCTTGACCATTTTGTAAAACTACTGAAGTTTTATTTGATTTCAATACATTAATATATGATGAAAGATCAATATAAGTTTTAACTTGATTTGTTTGAACTTGTCCTTCTAAATTAGTATTAGGATTAGTTGAATTTAGAGAACTAACAAAAATAATTTTATCTGATTCATTCTTTTTCTCGAATTTAGCATTAATTTTAAGACCTCTAGTTCCATCTCATAAATAAATGATTCCTAAATTTACTCCTGAATAATCATTTATCATAGATTTTAATGTAATTACTAAATCTCTTGCTATATATCAATTATTATTTCCCTCAATTTGAAATTTAATTTCTACTTTATTTTTTAAACTTGAATCTGTTTGAAGAGCAGTAGATTTATTTAATATACTATCTTTTCAAGTAGTAATATCAGATTCTTGAATATCTTTTAGATAACCACTATTTGCAATAGTTAAAGAAACTTCATTAAATCAATTACTATCAACATCTATTAATGATGATATATTATTTAAATCTATTGAATGAACAGATGGGCCGCCTGAAGATGAACCCATTCCATAAATGTATTTATTGGAATCTGTTACAACAATTCTTACTTTTATACTTGAAGTTCCTGCGGGCACTGAAGTAGGTGCTGTATCTACTCAACCATTACTAATATCACCGCCAGAATTATCGCTATAGGTAATATCTTGTTTTAATGAATATTGAATTTTGATTCCTAAATCATTTGATGAATTAGAAGAAGCATCAACAAGCTTTTTGAATTACTTCAGGATAACTATATAGCAAATTACCTGTTGAACCAGAAACTTCTATATTATTTAATTCTTGTTCATATTTAGCCGCTTGAACATAGATTAAAATTTTATTTCTACTTGGATTGTTAGAATCACCATTCATTTTAAATGGTTTGGCTCCTTCAGTAGTTAAAATAAATTTAACTTCTTCCCCTTCAACTTTTTTAACATGTAAACGAGCTCAAATTATATTATTATAATTAGTTTCTGTTTGAGTTTGTAGATGATCTATAAGTTCCTGTCTATTATAAAAAGTTGTAGCACTTGAAGGTTCTACATTTGATAAAGCATATTGAATTTCAAGGTAATTTGTAAGTTCTTGTCAAACTGAATCTGATCCTCATTGACTATTTCCATCACTTTTAATGTCATTAATAATTGTTTGTTCTTTGCTTTCATTTATTTCAATTTTTCATGTGTTTCCACTAATATGATCTTTTCTAATAAAATTATTTTTAGTACCTTCTTGTAAGTTAATTAATATTGGAACATTTAAAATTAAATCAATTTCTTGAAGTTCACTTGTATTAATTCCATCTGGTGACAACGCCACATTATGTATATTATTAGAATTTGTTATTCTAATTTTTATTTTTCTAACATTAGGATCATATGAAGTAATTTCATTTTTATTGCTTGTTCAAGTATTATTATTTTTTTGATATTCAATACTAATACCAAACTTCACCATTAAAGCAACAATATCATCATATGATTTACCAAACAAGAATCCTTGTCCAATTGCTCCTGTCATAGCAGGTGGAGTAAAGCTTGAAATAGTGTTTGGTGCCGAACTATCTAAAATTACATTTGTTTTTTGTGTTCTTAATACACTAAATCAATTACTTAAATTTAAGAAAAACTTAATGTTAGTTTCTTGAACATAGTTTTTATTTTGATTTTGTTCAATAATTTCATATTTATCTTTTGCTGCTTCTTTTACAACTACTTTTACATAAATTTTGGTATTACCACTAGTATTAGATGTAGTTCAAATATCTATTATTCCTTGATCTGGATCAGAATAATTTTCATATTTTTCTTTTAATTTATTAAATAATTCACTAGCATCATAATAATTTTCTTCAGTGGCGTTTGGATCTAAAGAATATTTAAGTTCTATTTTATCTTTTAAAGAAATAGAACTTAATACTGAAGTTTGATAACTATTAGCTGCATTTTGTAAAACTGTCGAAGTAAAGTGACTAGAACCTAACAAAAAAGAATTTGCTCCAGTAGTATCAAAAGCTACATTATTTAAAATTCTTTCATAATCTATATGGATAGGAATTTGATCTAATGGAATAGCATCTGATACAAATACTCTATTATTTGATAAAGCTGAGGAAGAAACTATTTTATTTGAGTTATATTGGTTATCATTTGGTAAATCATTAAGAATAAATCTTACTTTTTGAATATTATTAGGTAGTATAGTTCCATTACTATTTGGAATAGTATATGAACCACTATTAAACATATTTTTTGCATTGCTATCAGTTAATATATTTGAATTAAAATCTTGTCATTGGTCTTGTTGTCCATCTAATAAATATTGGAACTTAACATATCTACCTACCATTTGATTGAATGAACCAAATCTCTTTTTAATTCAATCTAAATGAGTGCTTTTTGGAGTTAAAATAATTGAACTCATATCAGCACTATATTCAGCTGAAAACATTTTATCTGTTGTAGCAGTTTGTCCATCACACACTAAAATATCTGAGATATTAGTTTGTTGAGTTAAATAGGCAGTAAACTTATTATTTACTGGTATTGTTTCTCATGACTTGTTGATTTCACTATTTACTGAAAGACCAAATCCATATTCACTATTATTATCAAAATTTGGAGATGTTTGTTTATAAACCACACGACTACCTTGATATTCATCTCTATAAACATAACGAATATCATTTGTAGAATCATAAAACGCTTGCACTACTGTTCCATTGGTATCAGCAGGCATAGTATAAATAGTATTGTTTGAATTGTTTTTAAAATATGGATTAAGTTTTAAATATGCTTTAATGCAAATTTGACCTGGTGAATAAATATTATTTGTTGGATTATTAAGATCAGTTCCATACATTAAATTTTCTGCTTTTCATTTAATAAATTTATTTAATACTTCATTAAATGAAGTGGCACCTGTAGGTAAAAGATATTCGTTATTTGGAGGTTCAACTGGATATGTTTTTGTGAATAATCCACCTTCAAAACTTTCTAAATTTTGTTTTCATGTAGCATCTGCTTTATTTTCTGGATCATAATCAATTCCAAATTCTACTCACAATGGAGTATCTGCATTATTGTATAATGTATTTCCATTAATACCATTTCAAGTATAACTATAATTTCCACTACTTCCACTTCTTGTTCAAGAACCTAAGTTATGGGTCCCAAAAGTTCCTCCATATTTTCCTTGAGTAATACTGTTATGGTCAATAATTGGTAAAAGTATATAAAATTTATTTTGGCCATTGGTTCGGAAAGTACTCAATCTTACATTAGTTGATCAAGAATCTAGTAATTGTCATGAAGCATTATTAATAGTAACTGGATAGCTAAATGTAGTTACTTTATTTTTTTCTCCACTTGCTATAAAAGGGTTATTTCAATTATTACTATTTTCTAAAATAAATTGTAATTCTACTTTTAAAGTAGTTGATGCTTGTTGATTTGTATCAATTTTAGTAACTATTTTAGCTCTTTTAACAGCCATTGAATTGTAATTGGTAGCATTTTCCACTTGTCAATTTGAAAATAATTCTACAGATTTATTATTAGCTCCAAAAAAATTAGAGTCAGTTAATTTAGAATTCAATTTAGTAGCTACTGCTCTACTTTGATTATTAACATCATAATCATTTAACACTGTTTCATTACTATAAGCATTTGCACCCTTGGTTAAATTTTGATATGTTCTTGGGAATCATTGATTCAAATCAGCACGAGAGGTAATATAGTTAGTAAATGAATCATTATTTATTGTAGTTTTAATAAAACTACTTGATTTATTTGTCAAATTATCCATAGCAACAAAATTAGTAAGAGCTGGACTAATAAAAGCAATAGGTGTAGATTTTACAGCGTTATCTGCCCCCGAAATTTGTACATTTTTCTTTGTCCCTGTTGTAGGAAAATATAAATTTAGTTTATTATTTTGACCAGTTAAAGAATTAATATCAAATCAGAATCCATTTTTATATAGATCATAGATTCCACCTGATTTAGTATTATTATTATGATTAGTAGAAGCAACAAGTTGACTACTAATAGTTCCATATGTAGCATTAGAATTAGGAATAAAAAAATTACTTACTTGACCTGTACTGCTATTACCAATTCAAAAACTTGCATAACTCTCCTCTACACCACTATATCCAGAAAAAGCATCTTTATTATTACCACTTCCTCCAACTGGAATATTGTGTACATAGCTAGGTCTAGAAGCATAAATAATAGTATTATCAAATGGACTAACAGAAATTAGTCTTGAATATAATTGTTCAGTATAACTAGCATAATCACTTGCATTAGTTGTACTTGAATTTATTGCATTAGGTCATGGATATCATTTTAATGTTGAAGAATTATAAGGATTTGCGGTTGCTAAATTACTGCTAATATAATGATTTACTATTTTTTCCCCAAAATTAAATGATTTTGTTTTTGAATTAAAGATAACTGAACCTACATTTGATGCATCTGCTTTATCAATTCCCATTTGGAACACATTAAAGATTGGAAGAGAGACAGAGGAAGAATTAGGAGGTGATGCGTATGGATATGCAAATGTTATTACTCTTTCATCAAACATATTTCTAGTAGGTAATAAAAAAGCATTATTAAACTCATTGCTTCAATTATTGGTTCAAAAAGTTGATACATTAGAATTATTATTATTATTTTGTCCAGCATAAACTTTTAAACCTTTATTGTTGCTGCTTAAGTCAACATCTCCACTGGTGAATTTGCTAACTGTATTATTAGTAGTCTTTACTTTATATCATACATTATGAGAATATATTTTTTTATCATTTTCGTGAATTACAAAAGATAAAATATTAAATTCTATTGGATCATTTCCTGGAATAACAATAGGACTAGTAAGCGGATAATATTTTTTTTGTCCAGAGTAAAGATAATCTTTAAACACTCCACTTGAAATATCAATTGGTGTTATTGATGCTGAACTATTTCCATTTCTAACAGCTTCTATTTCGTCTTTTTTAATTCAAAAGAATTTTGCTAATCCATTATTGTTTGTTCAAATTTTTTGAGAAAAATCTTGAAGAGTTAATGAAGATTTATCACTTGCTCGCAATTTTAATATATTTGGAGTATAATATCAAATAATATCTCCATTTCCAAGTGTGATCATATCTTGATAATATAAATCTCTTTTTCACTCATTTGAGGCTCAATCTAGACCTTGTGCACTAAAAATACCATTAAAACTTCAAGAATGAGCATTATTAGGACCTTTGCTATTATATAACATTTTTCCTGTTGTTGCATCGTGGATGGTGAAAGTTATTTTGTAACTCTCATGACTCTCAGAAGTAAAATTTGCACCTATTCCTCCAGCCCCTGTAGGATCTTGAGTTCTTACAACAAAAATAGTGTTAGTTGCAAAATTATATTTAGCACTGTATATATTAATATCAGATTCATCATTAGTTCAAATAATAGAACCATCTCATCCAACTAAGGCTAAAGTGTTATTTCAATAGTCTTTGTCATTAGAGTTTTGTGAATCAAAAGTTCCTCCAGGATTTTTTGCAACTTGAGTATCATATTTTCCTAATCAACCATAAGGAGTAACCATTTGTCCACGGCTAACACTACTTAGTGGTACTAAATGATCTGTATTATGAAACATTTCTTTAGTAGCAATATTAATATTTGACATTTCTGTTCAATTTTGAGCTGCTCTAGATGAATTAATAAATAATTGATTTTGATAGTTATCAGCAATTTGCTTTCCTAAAGCAATAGCTATAGGTGAAATTGAAGCAAGAGCTAAAGTTGTCGCAATAGAAGATTTTAATATTGATCTTTTAGTATTCTTTTTCATATTCTCACCTCATTTAAAGTTTTAAGTCTGCTAATATACACTAACACGCCAAAATTTAATTACTTCTTGAAGTTATTAAATAAAAATAGCAAAGGTATATTAATAGAAATTAATGAACCTAACTAATGAGTTAAGATATATAAAATCTAGTAATTATAGGGTTTGATCATTTTTTTATCTATATTAAAAAAAATCATTTTTAAGATAAAAAACAACATTTTTTAAATGACTAAATATATTTCAAATTAGAAAGATTTAATACCATTAAATATAATAAAAATAGATTAATTAAATAAAAAATACGTTATATAATTTCTATTATTTAAATTTAGTTTGTCCAATTAATGTTTATAATTCGGTTAATGAAATAGCTATCATAGGTTCTTTATTGGTTAATTTGAATATTTTTTTTCTAATCACTTTTCTTACTAAGTTTTGAAAATTATTTAAATTATTTTTCATTTTAGCATCTTCACTTAAATATGTTTTAGAATAAACATCAATTACATGCTTTTTAATGATTTTATCAGTTTCACTTCTTTCATCTGGATCAATAACACCAATATATTTGATGTCAAATTTATCATATATTTGTTTAGATTTTTTATCTATTAAAATAGATATGATGATTACTCCATCACGAACTAAAATTTCTCTTTCTAAAATAACTTCTTTAGATATATCATCAACACCAAAACCATCTATTATTATGTCTCCAACATTTGCTATTTTTCCTTTTTGAGAAATTAATTTATTACCTTCAAATTGAGCAATTTTTCCATTTTGTAAAATAACACAATTTCCCTGCGAATATCCTGAAGCACATACTTCTCTAACAGCAACAGATAAGTAACGATATAAACCTTGAATTGGTAAAAAGTATTTAGGTTTTAAAATATTAACAGCATCTATAATATCTTGTTTTGTTGGACGACATTGATAAAACTTATCTTCAGATATATCTGTTATTTTAGGTGTAATTCTTGCAATTTCATCTAATGCATAAGATGCTTCTGTTTCTTGTCCATTAATTGGAGGAGCAATCATAACGAAATGATCAGATTTGCTAAATTTAAAATAAACATCATTATTTTCTGTTATTCTAATAAATCTTTTAAATAATCTTTCAACAGTTCCTGAAATAATTATTACTACATTATTATCATGTTTAGAAATATATTTATAATCTAAAATTTTAGGTAATTTTAAATCTGGATTTCTTTTTTGTAAAAGTTCTAATAATTGATGATATGAACGACCATAAGTCACAATATCTCTACCATATTTTAAAGCCATATCTAATACTTGATGAAGAGTAGCCATTTCTTGATCATAAGCCCCAATAATAATTCTTTCATCTTTTGTTGTCTCATTAAATACTTGTTCTAATTCATTGGTTATTGTAATTTTTTGAGATGACTTACCATTAAAGTTTGACATTCCTGAATCTAAAAATAAAGCTAGGACATTAGGAAATTTAGATTTAATGGCAGGTAAATCAGTTTTTCCATAAACCCCTAAATCACCATCTACAAAGTTGGTTAAAAATAAATATGAACCTTCTTTAACTGTAAAGCTAAATCCTATTGTTCCAGGAAGAGCTCCCGCTAGAGGAATTGCATGAATAATAGTATCATTTACTTTAATTCCTTGTTCTGGAATTACTTCAACATAAATAGATTTTAAATTAATGTTATATTTAGATAATCTTTCTAAAATAGATATTCTTGAAAATGATGAACAAAAAATAGGTATATTTGGTATTTCCATCACTAGTCATGGAAGACCTGATAATGAATCATTTTTAGTATCAACAATAAAAATACCTTTAATTCTTTTTGCATTATTTTTTAAATAATCATAATCTGGAATTAAGGTATCAATTCCATAAGTAGATACTATAGGAACTTTTGTCCCAAAATTCATAACAAATAAATCATTATTAATATCTAAAACATAGCAATTCTTACCATTTTCATCTAAACCACCTAATGCAAAAAATTTAACATTAGTCATATTTTGCTCCTTGATTAAATTATTTTCAATTTTGATTAAATACAATATTATTTGAATTTGTATAAATTCTAATTTATAAGTTTAAATTATATAATAATATTAATTTAATATCAAATATTTTTACACAATTAAATATAATTTAATTTATGAAAGAAATAAGAACAAGATATGCCCCTTCACCAACAGGTTATTTACATATAGGTGGTGCTAGAACTGCTCTATTTAATTATTTGTTTGCTAAACATAATAATGGGAAATTTATTTTTCGTTTAGAAGATACTGATGTATCTAGAAATGTTCCAGGCGGAGAAGAATCACAGTTAAATAATCTAGCTTGATTAAAAATTATTCCAGATGAATCTCCTATTAATCCTAATGAAAAATATGGCAAATATCGGCAAACAGAAAAGTTAGCAAGATATAATGAAATCATTGAAAAAATGATCCAAGATAAAACTGCCTATATTGCTTTTGATTCTTCTAGTGAATTAGAACAACAAAGAAAAGAACAAGAAGCAAAAGGAATAATGTCTTTCCGTTATGACCGTAATTGATTAAAAATATCTGATGAAGAAAAAGAAAAAAGACTAAAAAATAAAGAATATTCTATAAGAGTGTCTTTACCTAAAAATAAAGTTTATAGTTGAAATGACTTAGTTAGAGGTAATATAAGTGTTAATACAGATGAAATAGGTGATTGAGTAATTCAAAAATCTGATGGCTATCCTACATATAATTTTGCAGTTGTTGTTGATGATCATGATATGGAAATTACTCATGTTTTTAGAGGAGAAGAACATATCACTAACACTCCAAAACAATTGGCTATTTATGATTTATTAAATTGAGAACATCCTTCTTTTGGACATCTAACAATTATTACAAATATGGAAGGTAAAAAACTATCTAAAAGAGATGCTTCTTTATCTCAATTTATAGAAGATTATAAAAATGATGGTTATGTGCCAGATGCTATTTTTAATTTTCTTGCTCTTTTAGGTTGAACATCTGAAGATGCTAAAGAATTAATGTCTATTGAAGAATTGATTGAAAAATTTGATTATCGTCGTTTATCTAAATCTCCTTCTAAGTTTGATATTAATAAAATGAATTGATTTTCAAAGCAATATATGAAAAAAGAAAAAAATGAAGATTTAATTCAAAAAATAAATTTTTCAAAAAATCATGATATTGTATGAAAAAATCTTTTTGTAGAAACATATAAACAAAATTGTTGCAATATAAAAGAAATGAATGAATCATTAATTATTTATAATCAGGAATTAGAACCTATTAAAAATGAAAATAATAAGATTATCAATGAATTTATCAACCAATTAAAATCAAAAGATTTTACTATTGAAAATATTCAAGAAGCAATTAATAAAACAAAAGAAATAACAAATACTAGTGGAAAAGAATTATTTATGACCATTAGAAAAGCTACTACAAATTTAGAGCATGGTCCAGAACTTGCTAAAACTATATTTTTATTTGGTAAAGAAAAAATTTATTATAGATTGGGTATAAAACATGAAGATTAATTTTAAATCAGTTAGAACAGAGATGGATGGAGAAGAAAACATTATTGAATTTAATTCCAAGTTAGAAATTGACTATGAAGATGAATTTAAATGTTTAGTTTTTAATGAAAATAGAAATGGCAAAATCATCACTAATCGTTTAGAATATTCTAATGATACTTTAAGAATATATAGTGGAATAACTTCATTACATTGCAAATTAAATGAAGTTGTTAAAAATAATTTAGTTATCAACGAACATAAACAAACATTTTTTATTTATACAAAAATGATTAATATGAATATAGAAAATGAAAATGAATTAATTTTTGAATATTTAATTTGTACAGATGATAAATTTGAACATAATACTAATATTAAATTAAAATTACAAATAACAGAATAATATAAAGTTACCAATTTCAATACCAATAATTCTTGTATTTCATAATTTTACAATATTTATCAAAGTTAAAATATTCGGTGGGTGTTTTTCTTTTCTAATAATTTAAAGTATTTTAGCAGTTCTTCTTTAGTACGGTGGTTCCTAATTTGTATTTACTAGTATTTTGCAAATAAGTTTCATAATTAATTGCAAAATCAATAAAATAATAATCATCTAGGATTCAATCATTCAAAATTTCTTTTTTAGAAAGTGTTTCCCTATTTCTTTCTGTCTTTATTATAGTTAATTTATTTTTTTAATATTCTATTGAATAAATAAGGATGGAACTATAATGATATTTCTTATTATTTCACAATAAAAATATATTTTATTTTAAAAAAAGTTTTTACTATTTTTTAACATAATAATTAGTTACTTTTGAGATAAATTCATATCTTTTCATCATTTTTGAGATGTAATTCTCTTTTGAAGAATCTGATAATTCATTAATTAATGCAAAGATAAAATTAATTTTTTCTAATTCTTTTTAGATATAAATTGAGTGTCCTTTTTGTTGTTTATTTATTTTACAAGGACAACCAGAGAGAAATATCTGGTTTTTTATTTATCGGTATTTAATTTGGTAACTTTATGCCCAACCAGAAGCTTTTTTATTTACTATCAAATTATGTATAATTAAAAAAATATTACTTTAGGTCTTTATAAATAAATTATTTTTTATGATTTGTATTTTTTCTAAAATCATCTTTATGAAAAGATTCAAGAACACTTAGTCTTTGGTCAACTTTTTGATTAAATTCCTTTTGTTCTTTTATAAAATCAACTACTGAATTATTAAATTCCTTTTGTTCTTTTATAAATTCAGTCACATCTGACATAAACTCTAATACTTTATTTTCAAAAGATGATTTTTTCACTTTATCTTTATCTCCAGTAATTTTAATTTTATAAGATTTCTTTGTTTCTTCAATTAATTCAATTTTAGGATCATTAGATAAATTTAACAGTTCATTAATTTTCTTCTTGTTGATAATAGAAATAAATTAGATTCTATCAAATTACTTTAAACTTAATAATTAAATACTTTTTAATCTATATTTAACTAAATTATTAAAATAATTAAATTTTATTTTTATTAGAATTCTGATTGGATATTTTTGTTTTTTTGTTAAATAAATTACTTTAAATTTTTTAATTCTTTTTTAATAGTTGGAAGTGATTGAATAATATCTAATTTATCTTCGATAATATTTAATCTTTGGTCAACTTTATGATTAAATTCCTTTTGTTCTTTTATAAATTCAGATCACATCTGACATAAACTCTAATACTTTATTTTCAAAAGATGATTTTTTCACTTTATCTTTATCTCCAGTAATTTTAATTTTATAAGATTTCTTTGTTTCTTCTACTAATTCAATTTTAGGATCATTAGATAGATTTAATAATTCATTCATCTTTTTCTTACTAATAATTGACATGATTTAAATTTTATCAAAGTTGAAATAGAAATTTATTACTAATTTTCTTTAATTTTTTTCTTTTTTTATTTAGTTGAGAAAAACAAATATTTACATCATAATAATAGATCTTATAAGAATAATTTTTTATTCTATAAAGAATCTGATAATTCATTCATTAATGTAAAGATAAAATTAATTTTTTCTAATTCTTTTTCAGATATAAATTGAAGTTTCATATAATTTAAGCATTCTTTTTCTTGTTTATTTATTTTACAAAGACAACCAGGGAAAAATCTCTAGTTTTTTATTTATTGGTATTCATTTTGGTATCTTTATAAATAATAGAATAAATTTATTTTTTTAAATAATATTGAATCTTATGTCAAGTATTTTTTATTCATATCCCAATTTTTGCTGGAATAAATGATCTTTTCACTTCAACATTTTGATACACATTTAATTTATAGTAAGAAGAGTTGATAATAATTCCTGCATGCAAGAAATATGAAATATATTGAACAAACAACATTAAATAAAGGAAAGAACCAATTAAACCAAATTTTTCATAATTTAAAAATTTGCAAATAGATGAAAATAATAAGATAAAGAAAATAAGTGGTATTAGAGATGTTAAAATACCCAAGTTTAAATATGATCATTTTAATCTAATTGGTGAAATATATTTAAAAAGCAAAGCAATACCTATATAACCAAAAATAAGTAAATATATGAATAAAATAGCATATAAAACATATTGATAAACAATTTTATTTGTAATCATAGATGCAATTATTTGCATAACAGGAATAAAAGAAATAGCTGATATTGTAAAAAATACTGAAATAAGAATAACTATGATAATTGATTTAATTCTTTTTCATAAAAAATTTTGTTTATCATCAAATCCATATAATTCTGTAAAAGAATCTCTAAATTTAGATATTCCTTTAGAAGCAAATCAAATTGATGAAAATAGGAAAATAATTGTAAGTAAAATATTGGCAGCATTTCAATCTAAATTAGCTGTAAATAATGTATTAAAACCTGGAATTATGAAATAAATAACTTCATTAATAAAAAAGTCTTTTCATGTAATGTTTATCAAAGAAATTGTTGAAATAACGATAAGACTAATAGGAATTATTGAGAAAAATAGATAGAAAGCCACCGAAGAAGGAATGAATTTAAATTTACCTGATGACAAAATAGCATATGTATTATTTGCTGTTATTTTTAATTTGGCATTTGATATATTTTTACGATCAAAAGCAAAAATCAAAGAAATTCTTATTATGATTTGAACTATCTTAGATAATAATTTATCCTCATTATGATGCTGAACTTCATAATTAGTAGTTCAAGGTATTTTAGATTTAATAAACTTTTTATTCTTTTTAGGAACCGCTTTTCATCCAGATAAAATTTTATTTCTTTTCATTTTATTAATTCTTTCTTAATATTTCTTCAATTAATTCATTAGTTAAAATAGGGTTAGCTTGACCTTTAGAGATTTTCATAATTTCTCCTGTTATAAATTTTAAGGTCTTTTCTTTTTGAGTTAAATAATCATTTTTTAAATATGGATATTTTTCTACTATTTCATTAATTCAAGTTGATATTAAAGATTTATCTGAAATTAATTTAAATCCATTTTTTTCTATTAAATCATTAATAGAAGAATTATTGTCCACTAATAGAGGAATTATTTGTTTTAATTGTTTTCCAGAAATAACTCCTTGTTCTAATAGTAAAAGGCACTCTTTTATATCTTGAGGTTTAATATTAATTGAAGATATTTTTTGATTTAATTTTTTTTCTAGAGGAATTATTTCAGAAAAAAATATTTTAACACTTTGGAAAATATCATGATATTGAATTTGATCGATAAATCTTGCATAATCTATATTATTAATAATTTGATTGCAATAATTTTCAGGAACACCAAAAGATAAGAATCTTTGTTTCATTTCTTGAGGCAATTCATTTATTTTTATATTATCAATTCATTTTTGCTCTAAAACAATAATAGGAATATTAGGATCTGGGAAATATTTATAATCTACTGCATCTGTTTTTTTTCTCATTGAAACAGTTTGCAATAAACTTTCATCAAAATTTTTTGTTTCTTGTTCAATTTCTTCTCCTCTTATTATCTTTTGCACATGCAAGTTGTATTCATATTCAATTGCTGTTTTAACATTATTTAAGGAGTTTAAATTTTTAATTTCCACTCTTGTTCCATATTTATTTGTCCCCAACATTCTTACTGATAAATTAATATCTGCCCGTAAAGAACCTTTTGCCATAATTGCATCAGAAATATCTAAAAATTTTGCTATTTTTTGGATTTCTTCAATATATTGAACAGCTTCTTCAGCACTTCTTATATTTGGATAAGAAACAATTTCAATCAAAGGAACTCCTGCACGATTGTAATTGATTAATGTTTGTCCATCTTGATGTTGCTGCCTGGCAGTATCTTCTTCAATATGAATTCTTTCAATTGGTATTTGTTTTGTTTGCCCATTGCTAGAAATTGTTATTGTTCCATTTTTACCTATAGGTCTAAATTGTTGGGTTATTTGATATCCTTTTGGTAAATCAGTATAGAAATAGTTTTTACGATCAAAATGTAATTCATGATTTATTTCCATATTTAGAGCTTTCGCTAATTTTATTGCTTTAATTACTACTTCTTTGTTGATTGTTGGTAAAGTTCCAGGATAACCTAAATCAATTGGTGATATTAATGTATTTGGTTCAGCATCAAAGTTATTTTCAATTGCACTAAACATTTTGGTTTTTGAATTAATTTCTAAATGAATTTCAATACCAATTATTAATTCAAAATTCTTAATCATTGTTTTCTCCTAATATGCTTTCCATGTATAAAGCAAAAGACAATAAATTTTTATCATTGTATATTTTTGTTTCTAATGAAATATTAAAAGGCATATTTTCATATTCTCCTAATTTTAAGCCTATTGATGGATTCCCTACTAGATTAGATGAAGTCAAAATATAATCCATATATTTATAATCTTTTGTTTTATTAGAATTGTCAACTTTTGGTGCAACTCGAGGAGAAGAAGGGAAAATTAGAAAATCATATTTATCATATATTTCATTAAATCAATTACTTATTAATCTTCTAACTTTTTGAGCCTTAACAAAATATTTTTGTTGATTTTCATTTTCTAAATAAAATGAACCCAAAATTAATCTTCATTTTACCATTTCACCTAAATTTTTACTTCTTGTATTTAATAATATATCTTCTCAATTTTTTCCTTCTTCTCTAGCTCCAAAAGGAATACCTGTTAAATTAGATAAATTTGAAGAAGCTTCAGAAAAAGATATTATTTCATAAACGATTTTAATTAAATTCAATAGTTCTTCATTAGGAGTAATTTTAATAACTTCAATATTTTGTTCTGATAATTTTTTCAATAAAGCTTGATATTTTTGGTCAATATAATCTTCTAATAAGTGTGAACAATCTAAGTATGCTACAGTTTTTGGTTTTTTCATTTGAATATCATTAATGTCCACATTACAAGAAGTTAAATCATACTTATCAATACCAAATAATGTTTGAGCAATAATAATACAATCATTAACAGAATGATTAAATCAAGCCACTGTATCCATTGATGAAGCATATGAAAATAAACCAAATCTTGAAACTGCTCCATAAGAAGGTTTAAAACCTACTTTACCAATATTAGATGCTGGTAATCTTACAGAATCTCCAGTATCTGAACCTATTGCAAAACCTATATTGGAACTAAATGTGGCTGCTGCTCCTGATGATGAACCTCCAACATAATAATCTTTATTTAAAGGATTGTAAATAATTCCATGATTAGAAAATGTGCCTGTTCCACCAAGACCAAATTCATCTAAGTTAGTTGTAGCAACTAATGTTGCTCCATTTTCATATAACTTATTTAAAATAGTTGCATTGTAATTTGCAACAAAATTATTTAAGATATTTGATGAACCATCGGAAATAGATTCTTTTTTTGCATAATTATTTTTTAAGGTAAATATTACTTGAGATAACTTACCTTCTTGATTATTGAATGAATCATAAACTTGTGCAACTGCATTATTACAATCTTTTTTTAATTCTTCAATTGCTTTTTCAAAATTACCTTTATGTTGATATTTCATTATTTTTTATTCCTTTGGATGATTATAAAATCTTCATTTCTTTCTTTAGCATTTGTAAGTGCTGATTTTTTATCTAATTGAATACTAGAATCAATTTCATCTTCTCTTAAAATAGAAATAGGTTTACCTACTCTTGCTAGTGGTTCAATATTGGTGGTATCTATTTTTTGTAAATCTTCTAATTTTTGATAAATATCATTAAATTCTTGATGCAATGTATTTATAAATTGAACATCTGTTTCAATATATATTTTTTTGCCTATTTTTTTAAAAAATTCTTCATTAAGTTTTATCATCTCATCTCCATATTAAATTAATGATGCTTTGTATTATCTTGATCTTTTTTGTTAATGTTTAATAATGTTTTTGTATCTACCATAACATCTGCTTTTGATGTTTTGTTTAAACGAATAAATTTATTTTTATATTTTGCTTTTAATTTTTCTTTAGCTAATTGTTCTTCTAATAAATATTTTAATTCTTCTGCAGACAATTCTGAAGTATCAAAATGTAATTCTTTCATATCAATTGATACTTTTCCTTTTAAAATTGCTAAATTACGATTTAAATCATTGATTCTTTTGTTTTGAATATTTAATTTGATTAAAGAATTAATTAAAATTGCTAATGTAATTACAAACATTAAAATAAACATTAAAATTAATCAAGAAGCTGAATCTAAAACATTAATACCAAAGATACTAACTGCTATTCATTGGAAAAAATTGAAACTATCATATGCAAATGAAGGTTGAAATTGTTTTACTATTCCTAAAATCAATAAATATACAAAAAGGACTATAAATAAAATATTGATTGCTAATCAATTTATTATTGTTGAAGTAGGTAAATTTTTTTTTCTAAATGCAAAACCAAATCAAACAAATGATAGAATGGTTAATATTAAGAAAAAAACTGGAATTGCAATATTCAATTAATCCCTTTCTTAAAATCAAATTTATTTTATTTTTATTAAATTATATTAAATATTTAATATTTATTTAATCCATTTCTTTTAATGTAAGGTAATACAAATAGAGCATATATATATAATTTAAACTTGATCTCTATTTTCTTTAAAAAATGTTTAAAATCATATCTTCTTTTATAAGATTTAATTTTAACCTCAATATAATTGGGTTTTTTATAAATTAAATTCAAAAAATTTTGGGGGCTCATATTAAACTGGAATAAGTACTTCATAGCTTCAAAAGCATTTTCATTATAAATTCTAAATTTAGTATAAGGATCATATATTTTTTTTCCAATTGAAAATAAAATATATTTTTTATTTTTTTTGAATTTATTAAATTTAGTAAATCTAGAACCAAAGATTACAGATTTTTCAAGGTTGTAATCTTGATTTATAGTATTAAATTTATTAATTTCATCAAGACTAATTAAATCACATTCACCAAATTCGATTCAAGTATGATATTTTAAATTTTGTACAAATTGAAATCCTGCACATAAAGCACTATAATATCCAGGATCATAAGATAAAGGAATATTAACTAAATTATGATTTTTTAAAAGACGATCAACATGATCAGATTGAACTCTTGTTACAAAATATAAATCAAAATTTTCTCTAAATTTAAGAATTTTTTCAATATTTTTTATTAATCATTCTTCATGATTTTTTAGTACAAAAATAATACATTGTTTTTTCATAATTAATATTATAGTATAGTTACTTTCTTCTTTGATTCCATTTGGTATTCTTGGGCATAAATGATTCCATCAGTACATTGAATAGTAATTGGGGTATTTATAGAATTTTTAGATGCTTTAAAGATTTTAATTCTTTTATTTGTTTTTTGATCAATTATATATGCTCCAGGTTGTGAAGAAAGTGCATTTATTTTATTGATTGTATTTTCAATAGAATCTAAATTTAGTAATTCATCTTCTTTAGCTATTTTGGGAGCAAATGATACTAAATTTTCTTGTTGCACAACTCTTGTATATTTGTTTTCTTTGATTAAATTCAATCATTCAACAATATTTTCAGATGCTAAAGTAGATAATTTAATTAATAAAGAATCATAATTATCATTGGGTAAAATTGCGATTTCTTTTTGAAAAAAAATATCTCCTGCATCCATTTTACTTACCATTTCCATTAAAGTAATACCTGTTATTGTTTCTCCTTTTCAAATTGCATATTGAATAGGAGCTGCCCCTCGATATTTAGGTAATAAAGAAGCATGAATATTAAAAGAACCTAATTTAGCTAATGACAAAATATTTTGGGGAATAATTTGTCCATATGCCATTGTTAAAAAAATATCAAACTCTAATGTTGCTAATTCTTGGTATATTTCTGAAATTTTTTCTGGTTGATATGTTTTAATGTTATGTTTTCGAGCAAGTTCAATAGTTGGTGGTGGTGTCAAAATTTGTTTTCTTCCTATTTTTCGATCAGGTTGAGCTATTAGAGCAACTACATCAAAAGATTTAATAATTTTTTCAAATGTTTCAAGAGAAAAACTAGGAGTACCTGCTAATATAATTTTCATATTTATTATTGATTATCATCTGAGTCATTAGAATTTGTATTGTTCATATTATTAAGCATTAATTCTTGTGTTCTTGATATTTCTTTTTCAACTTCTTGTTCAATATGTTCAATATCTAAAATAGCTACTGACTGAATTTTTGAATTATCTTTAATTTGAATTACCCGTACACCTTTAGTTGATCTCGAACTATCTGCAATAGAATCTAAACTTGTTCTAATAGCAACTCCTTTATTAGTTACTACCATAATATCTTCATTTCCTGAAACTAAACCAACATAAATCAATGAACCTGATTTTTCGGCATTGATTGATTTAACACCTTTAGCTCCTCTTTTAGTTTGACGATAGTCTGCTAATGATGTTTTTTTACCAAATCCATTAGCTCCAATTGAAAGAACAACATTACCTTCTGAAGTATTTGAAGCCCCAATAATATATTCTTTATCAGGATTATCAAATCTCATTCCTGTAACTCCTGTTGCAGTTCTAGACATTGGTCTTACTTCATCAGCTGAGAAACGAACTACTTTTCCATTAGATGCTCCTAAAATTATTTCGTCATTAGCTTTTACTTTCATAGCTTTAACTAATTCATCACCTTCACGCATGCTTAAAGCAATTTTTCCATTTCTATTAATTCTTTGGTATTGGCTAATTGGTGTTCTTTTGATAATCCCTGATTTAGTAATTGTTACTAAAAATTCATCATCATCATAAGAATTGGTTGTTAATAAAGAAATAACTCTTTCATCTTTTTCTATTTGAATTAAATTTAAAAATGGAATTCCTTTTGCTTGTTTAGACATTTCAGGAATTTGGTGTGCTCTTAAACGATAAACTTTTCCAAAAGAAGTAAAGATTAAAAGATCAGTATGTGTTGTTGTAGATAAAATTTTAGCAACATCATCATCACTATATGTAGTTTGAGTTGAAGAACCTACTCCACCTCTTTTTTGTACACGATATTCAATTAAAGGAATTCTTTTAACATATCCTTTAGCGCTCATTGTAATTAAAATGTTTTTTTCAGGAATTAAATCTTCATCTGAAATATCACCAAAATTGTTAATATCAATTTCAGTTCTTCTTTCATCGCTATACTTATCTTTAATCACTGTTAATTCATCAATGATTAATTGAATTAATTTTGCATGATTTGCAAGAATTTCCTCAAAATTTCTAATCATTTCATTTAATTCATTTAGTTCTTCATTCATTTTTTCAATAGCAAGACCTGTCAATCTTCCTAATCTCATTTCAGTAATTGCTTTTGCCTGTTTATCAGATAAACTAAATACTTCCATCATTGTAGCTTGAGCTTCGGCATCTGTTTTAGAATTTCTAATAATTTTGATAATTTCATCAATATTATTAACAGCAATTTTTAATCCTTCTAAAATATGAGCTCTAGCTTTAGCTTTTTCTAAATCAAATTGAACTCTTCTAGTAACAACATCTATTTGGTGATTTAAATAAACTTGTAAAGCTGATTTTAAATTTAATAATTTAGGTTCATTATTAACTAAAGCAATCATATTTGCTGAATAATTAATTTGTAAATTAGTTAATTTAAATAATTGATTTAACATTACTTCAGGAACTACATTTTTTCTTAATTCAATAACAACTCTAATTCCTTTTCTAGAAGTTTCATCTCTTAAATCTACAATTCCATCGATTTTTTTATCTTTAATTAAAGTAGCGATTTTTTCAATCATTGCCGGTTTTTTTACTTCATATGGAATTTCTGTAACAATAATTCTAGATTTACCATTTTTTAATAATTCGATATGAGTTTTAGATCTTGTAATAATTGATCCTTTTCCAGTTGTATAAGCATCAATAATTCCTTTACGTCCTAAAATGGTAGCACCAGTTGGGAAGTCTGGACCTTTAACATATTGCATTAATTCTTCAATAGTAATTTCAGGATTTCTAGCTAAAGCAATAACACCATCAATTACTTCTCCTAAATTATGAGGAGGAATATTAGTTGCCATACCTACTGCAATTCCAACTGAACCTGAAACTAATAAATTAGGAAATCTTGCAGGTAAAACTGTAGGTTCTTGTTCTGAACCATCATAGTTAGGAATAAAATCAACTGTATTTTTTTTCAAGCCATCAATCATTTCATTAGCAATTTTTGACATTCTTGCTTCAGTGTAACGCATTGCCGCTGCTTCATCGCCATCTATTGAACCAAAGTTACCATGACCATCAATTAAAGGATAACGCAGTGAAAAATCCTGAGCCATTCTAACCATAGATTCATATATTGCACTATCACCATGAGGGTGATATTTCCCTAAAACATCACCAACAATTCTAGCTGATTTTTTAAATGGATCTGATGAAGTAACTCCTAATTCTGACATAGAATATAAAATTCTTCTATGAACTGGTTTTAATCCATCTCTAGCATCTGGTAAAGCACGAGATACAATAACACTCATTGCATATTCTAAAAAGGATTTTCTCATTTCTTGAGAAACATTAATAGGAGCAAGAAATTCAGTTTCTTCATCAATTAACTGAGACTTAACTTTGTATTCTTCATTATTTTGAGGAATGATTTCTTCTTCATCATCTATAATAATTTTTTTAACTTCACTTTCATCTGAAAAAACAACTTTTAATTCTTCTGTGTGATCATAATATTTTGAATCCTCATCATCATTAATTATTTCTTTATTTTTTTTATCTTCATCTTCATCATTAAAAAACATAAAAACTCCTAGATTATTACCTTATTTGTTATTTATAAAATTATACTAGAAATTAATATATATATAATATATATTAATTAAAAAAATTATCAAGGTCTAATAATATAGATGTACTATTTTGAACTGGTTTATTAACGATTGTAGTATTTTGAAAGGTATTTTGTAAAATAATTTGATTTTCTCTTTGGAAAACAATTTCTTGAACCGTGTGTAGATTATTAAATAAATTATTTGGTAGGATGTATAGTTTAGGTAAAATTATTTTTTCAACATCTTGATCAAATAAAAATTGATAAATATTTTGATAAGGTATTAACTTAGTTGCATCATAAGGATTTAATAATTCAATTTTTGTAAAATCTAAAATTTTAGTTTTTTGATTATAAATTTGATTGTAATTTACTCCTATTGATGAAGAATCAAAAATTTGTTTTCTAATTATTTTATTTCCCCCTTGGTTAGGAACAGCTTTTCCAAAAGAATTTTGTTGTACTTTAACATTTGTTCCTATTTCAAAAGAAACAGTTGCATTAAATGAGTTTGAACCTATTGTTTTGATGTCTGAAGTGTTTGTGCAAATTAAATTTTGATAAGAAGCAAAAACATTATCTCCTACAGAAGTAATACCTTGAAAATTTAATCGTGATATTTGAAGATTTGTAGATACTAAATAATTAGTTGGAATTGAAGATGCTCCTACAAAGAAATTTTCATCTATTGATTCAATTCTTGCATTAGAAAATTTTCTTGATAATTTATCAATTATGTTTTTACCTATTTGATCACTTCAAGTAATTTTTTTGATTGTAAAACTTGAATTAAAGAAATATTGAAAATTACTATTGATATCACTTTCATTAGGTAAAATGAAATGATTAATAGTTCGATATTCTTCACGTTTTTTAATTTCATTAGCAAATAATCAAAATTTATTAATTCAATTAGCATCTTGTCAATTTATATTAGTTAGAGAAGACATATCTCATACTTTTGTAGTTAAATCAAAATTAAAAAATGCTGCTAATTCTTCAAAAGATTCTGATGCAAAAATTTGAGCAAAAATACTTGTGGTTGGATTGAATAAATTACCAAAAACATTATATTTTGAAAAATCAAAATTGTAAATAGTTATTTCAGGAGATATTGAATTAAAAACATATTGTCCTAAAACAATACCATCTTTTAAACGAATATCATTTTTTAAATTAGAGCAATATGCAAAAGCATAATTATCTAGTTTTTCAATATTAGTAAAATCAAATGATGTTAATTTTGAACAATAATTAAAAGCATATTTACCAATAGAAGTAACATTTGGTAATGTTGCTGTAACTAATTCAGAACAATAATTAAAAGTTGAATCAGCTATTTGTGTTAATTGATTAAAATTAATAGATGTAATTTTAGTGTTACTAAAAGCTCCTATTCCTAGTTGGGATAAATTAGTAAAATTTAAATCTCCTGTAATTTGAGAATAAGCAAAAGCATTATCTGAAATAGTTGTTGGATTAAAATCACTTGCTAATGTTATTTGTAAATCTGATTTATTAAAAGCATTTGCTTCAATTGTTTGAATATTAGAAGATAGAGTAATTGTAAGATGAGATCAATTAGTTAAATTATCAAAAGTTGATTGCTTGATGGTGTCTATATTAGATGAATCAATAGATGAAATTTTATTTTCATATCCCGTTAAAAAATAATTTAAATTAGGATTGGTTTTAATATTTTCATTTTGATAAAACATGTCCAAATGCAAAATTTGTTTATCATCTAAAATTGTTGCATCTAATCAAGATTCTCTCTTTAGAGTAGCATTTGCAGATTGAGATAATGATTTAAATTTATTTCAAGTATTGAAATCGATCATTGCAACTTTAGAAGAAATATTAATTTCTTTATCTGTGAAATTACTATTTTTAAAAAAATCTAATGAAAAACTTAAATTTAATAAACTAAAGTCATCAAAAATGATTTTGTGAATTGGTAAAGGGTTAGAATTAAATGAATAAAAATAATTATCTAAAGTACTAATGATATTTATTAAAGATTGATTGTTAAAACTTAAATTTGTATTTTTACTAATAGTCAAAGAATTATTCTTTATTAAAGTAGTAATAGCATCATTAAATTCTCTTGTTATAACAGCTAATGAAGGTAAATAATATTTATTAATACTAATAATAAAATTAGGAATATTAATATTTTTTATTTTTCAAGAACTTATGTTATTTTCAAATTCATATGCTGTTTGACTAGCATTTTCAGTAAAAATGACTTCATTGCATTCAATACTAAAATTATTTAAAATGGATGTTTTAAATGAGGGTAAATATACACTATTAATACTTTTGTTTTGACCAAATGATAAGAATTGAGTTATTACTTTTAAAATGTAATTTAATTTATTTTCTCTTTCAGGATCATCTTCTTTAATAATATCTAATCTTAAATTTTTGTTTGAATCATAAAATGAATTAATATTATCTAAATTATCCAATCCATAAATAATAGTTGATTTATCAAAACACTCAGGATCATAATTAGTAATATGAGAACTTAAGGTTACTTCATTAATATAATTAGTTGTAAATAAATTTGCTTTTAAATTATTTAAAGTAGCATTGGGATTAAATAAAACACTTGTAATATTATTTCCTACAAAACTTGCTTCTGAATCAAAAGTAATAGAATCAAAAAAAGAAAAATCTAATTGATTAATAATATTTTTTCTAGAAAAATCTTTATTAATAGTTATTGATTTAACATCTGGTTTTTCAATTCTTATTAAAGTTTCTCCAAAATATCGAGAAGATAAATTCAATTGATCATTATTGAAATCATCATTATTAATAATTGTAAAAGTAATTTGATTTTCACTATTCATTTTTAAATGAGGTGTATGAGCTGATGTTGCAGGTGTTACATCTTCATTTAAATAATTTGATAATTTTAATTTAAATTTAAAATAACTTGTGTAATTATTCATATCCAAATTTTGAGATATTATTTGCAATTGAAAATTGATTCCAACAATAATGCTATTTAATTTGTCAAGATCAATATATTTTTGAATAAACTCACTATTTATAGGAGTAGATTTCAATAAATTAATTAAATTACTATTTTGATACTCTTCTTTTAAATAAATATTTTGACTTATATAATCACTAACTGCTTTGACATATTCATCCTCTGTTTTAAATCCATAACCTTGATGATGAAAAAGTCATTCATAAACTTCTCCATTATCTAAATTAGTTAGTTTTAATCTTGCTGTAATATTACTATCTTCAATTAAAAATCCTTGAGATAAAACTTCTAATTTTAAATTTAAGTTTAAATCATTTTTTTGAATATAGAAAAATTTTTGTCTTTCTAAATCATTATTTAAACAATCTTTAAAATATGTTTTAGGTATCCCTAAAGAATTAGGACTAATTTTTATTTTATCTTCTTCTAATAATTTTTGTAATTCATTAGTAACTATGGGTTTTTGATTATTGTCGCTTGGTTTTTGATTATTGTCACTAGACCCACAAGAAATTGTGGTTGCTGCTATCGTTAATGGAGATAAAGATAAAAATGAAAAAAGCACTATTTTTTTATACATGATATTTTTTTTCATCATAAATTAAATTATATTTTAATTTAAAGAAAAATAAAAAAAAGCTTAGTTAAAAGCTTTCCCAAATTGTAATCACAATCGCAACACTAATTAATTTATAAAATTATTAGAGGTTGGATTGTGATTTTTTTTATAAAAAAATCTTTTCCAACCCCTCCCCTCTGTACTATTCATTCATTTAAGGAAAGGAAAAGAAAAGATGTTAAATAACCAAAATAAATTATCTCATAACGAGAGATATTTAATAGATATTTTATTTAATCAAGAAACAAAAATCAATTTCTGAAATTGCCAAAACACTAAAACGATCTAAATCCACAATATCTCGTGAATTGAAAAGAAATACCTTTGATGGTTTTTATGATCACAATGTAGCGCAAGAAAAAACTATTAGAAGAAGATGACATAATCATTCAATGTATTTATTAAAATATGAAAAATTCACTGATCAGTTTATCCAAAAATTTGATAAAAGATATTCAGGAATTAAGACAACTTATTATAAATTACAAAATAATACAACTAAAATTACATGAAGACAAATATATAATTGAATTAAATCAAATCGATGAGAAATTAAAAGAAAAGATTTGTTAAGACAATATTATCTTAAGGGCAGAAAAAGAAAGAAAGGAATATTTTCTAAATTCACTAATTCTCTTATAATCCCTATATGAGCAAGGCCTAAATACATTGATAATAGACAAGAATTTGGTCATTGAGAGATGGATTTAATTATTGGAAAAAGAGAACATGGGTTTGAAAATCTAATAACTTTTCAAGAAAGACAAACAAGAATGGTTTTTATTGAAAAAATTCAATCTAAAAACCCTATGAAATTAAATTCAAAAGTTTATCAATTGATAAAAAGAAATAATTTATGTGTTAAATCTATAACCATTGATAATGGAATTGAATTTTCTAAGATTGGTTTATTAGCCAAATGATTAAAATGTATTGTTTATTTTTGCGAACCTTTTGCTTCTTATCAAAGAGGATCAAATGAACATGTAAATGGAATCATTAGAAGATTTTGAAAAAAAGGAACAGATTTTTCTTTATTATCTAATAATGATATTTTAGATACCCAAAATAAAATTAATAAAATGCCCAGAGAAATATTTAATTGGAAATCAAGTTATGATGTCTTTAATAAAATAAATAATTAATTTTAAAATTAATAGATCAAATTTGAAATTAATAATTTCAATTTTTCATTTTTAAACATTTCTTTTTTATAATAGATATAGTGTTGCAATTGTCATTACAAAAAAGAAAAGCTTAGTTAAAAGCTTTTTCTATAGTTTTTTTATTTTAAATTATTTTAAAACTTGTTGTTGTACATTAACTTGTTGAGTAGAATTGAATTTTTCAATAACTTCTGATAATCCACCAACAAAAGCAAATGTTGATTCAGGAATATGATTGAATTGTCCTGAAATAATTGCTTCTACTGAATCTAATGTATCTTCTAATTTAACAAATTTTCCTGGTGTTCCTGTGAATTTTTCACTGATTGTAAATGGTTGAGTCATAAATCTTCTTAATCTTCTACCTGTTTCAACAATTTGTTTATCAGAATCTGTTAAAGCATCAAATCCTAAAACATTGATAATTTCTTCTAATTTGATCAATTTATTTAAAATTTGTGTTGTGTTTCTTGCTATTGTAATGTGACGTTTTGAAGTAAATTTAATTGATAATAATTTTGATGAACTTGCTAAAGGATCAACAGCTGGATAAATTCCTTGTGCAGCCAATGCTCTAGATAAAATGATTGTTGAATCAAAGTGAGCAAATGTTGCAACAGGAGCTGGATCTGTAAAGTCATCGGCAGGGATATACATAGCTTGAATAGATGTAATATCTCCATCTAATGATGAGTTAATACGTTCTTGTAATCTTCCCATTTCAGAAACCAATGTTGGTTGATATCCAACAGTTGAAGGTGTTCTTTCTAAAAGTGTTGAAAGCTCTGAACCAGCTTGTACATAACGGAATACGTTATCAATGAATAATAGCACTGATTTACCTAAGTTATTTCTGAAGTATTCAGCTACTTTAACTCCTGTAAATCCTGCTCTTAAACGTAATCCAGGAGATTCGTTCATTTGACCAAAAACAAATGTTGTTTTATCAATGAATCCCAATTCTTTAGCTTCTTG
The DNA here is from genome assembly GCF_045276925.1 of Metamycoplasma sualvi. GTDB lineage: Bacteria > Bacillota_I > Bacilli_A > Mycoplasmatales > Metamycoplasmataceae > UBA710. Next base: position 61,198 of record NZ_CP174167.1, on the reverse strand, counting down.
TCATAATTCATGACCTTCACGAATACGTTCACCAATCCCTGTAAACACAGATAAACCATCATGGTGTTTAATGAAAGTGTTAATTAATTCTTGAACGATAACTGTTTTACCAACTCCAGCTCCTCCAAGTAATCCTGTTTTACCACCTTTTGCAATAGGAATTAATAAATCAATAACTTTAATTCCTGTTTCTAATAATTCTGTTTTAGGAATAATTTTATATCTATCTTTTTGGTTAACTTCTGTTACATATAATGGAGCATATTGTTTACCTTCTAGTGCATGACTAGGATCATCTAATACTCTTCCAATCGGATCAATAACTCTACCTAAAATTTTTGGTGAAATTTTAATTGAATATGGTTGGTTTTTTGAACGCACTTCTTGACCAATTGCCAATCCTTCTTCAGGTCCTAAAACGAATGCTGAAATTAATTTGTCATTAATAATTTCTGATACTTCTAATACTCTTGTTTCTCCATTTGGTAAGGTTGCTTCAAATGATGAACCAATAGCAACTTTTTCAGATGCTTGAATAATTTGAATTTTGTAAACTTGAGATTTTACTTCTGAAACAATACCTTTGATTACATAACCTTTTTGTTCTAAAGGTTTAATAGTATTTGTTCCTTTGAATTTTTTATTAACATTTTCTTTTCTTTTTAAGAATTCATCTGATGATTGAGCTTTAATAATAGCTGCAATTAATCTTGTTTTTTCTGTTCTTTCGTTTGATGGAATGTTTAACATATCTGCAATAACATTTAATTGAGCATCTAACATTAAAGCAAGATCTTCCATTTTGTAAACTTTAAATTGTGAATTATCTTCAGTTGTTTTTACTAAATCTACTTCTTCTGTTTTTTCTTTTGCTTTTGTTTCTTTAGTATTAGTATCTAATTTTTTAGTATTAGTATCTAATTTTATTGTTCTTGTTTTTCCTGTTCTTGTTGATTCAACTTTTTTAACAGTTTTTTCTAACAAAATAGTATTTGTACTTTTGTTTTCTTCTAATTTTTTCATTCTTGCAGCTTCTAATTCTTTTGTTTTAATAACAGCAACATCATCTATTTTTGGTTTACCATATTCTTCTTGGTTTTCATAGATTGTTTTACAAATTAAGTATTTGTTTTTAATATCAAAAGCAAGAATTTTTTTAATTAAGTCTTGTTTATTTGTTATGTTTGATGTTGTGATTTTTCCAATTTTAGCAGCTTTTTTTAAGTTGATAAAATCAAAAGCTTCTAAATATTTTCTACGATCAGCAGCTGTTTTATACACTTCATTAAATTTCATAAGCTATTCCTTTCTCTAGACCTCTTCTTTCATATGCTAGAAGAACTCTACCATCATTTCTAATATCTTTGAACACTTTAACAAATTCTGGATTATTTCTTAATCATTTATTTTCTGATAATAAGTGGTATTTTACCAATGGTAAAATAATGTGTTTCATGTATAGTCCAACAACTTCATCATCAATTGATTTTTCATTAACGATTTTAATTAATTTTTGACCTAAAACATCTTTTTCAAAGAATACTTTAATAATATCTCTTAAAACAATTAATAATTCATTTGATTTGTCCACAGCTTCATTGAAGAATAATGATAAGAAACCATTTTTTAACATTAAGAATAATAGTGATGTAACTTCTAATGAAACTACTTCATATTCATCTTGTTGAATAATAATTTCAAATGCTTTTCCTTTTGCAATTATTTCACGATCTTTTTCAGAAATATTAGAGTTAAATGAAGCAAATTTTTTGAAGTTTTCATATTCAGATACTAAGTTTTTTAGTCCTGAAGTTGCTCTTTGCATTGATTTTGTTTGAACTTGAGATCCTAGACGAGAAACTGAAATTGATATTTCAATAGCAGGTCTTCTACCTTCATTAAATATATCTACAGATGTATAAATTTGACCATCTGTAATAGAAATAATGTTTGTTGGAATATATCCTGAAATATCTCCATCCAATGTTTGAGCAATAGGAATCATTGTAATTGATCCTCCACCAAATTCTGGTTGGTATCTTCCACATCTTTCTAATAATCTTGAATGTACATAGAAAATATCTCCAGGGAATGCTTCACGACCTGGTGCTGATCCTGTTGATAATGATAATTCTCTATATGCATCAGCGTGGTTTGTTAAATCATCAAATACTACTAAAACATCTTCACCTTGTTCTTGTAGATATTCAGCAATTGAAGCTCCAAAATAAGGTGCTAAGAATTTTGATGCAGCTGAATCATCTGGTGCTGTACCAATAATAATTGTTTTTTGTAAAACACCTTTTTTCTCTAAAACGTTTCTAATTTCAATTAATTCTTCACGTTTTTTACCAATTGCTACATAAATGTTTAAAACATTTGTTTTTTCTTGTGAAATTAAAGCTGTAATAGCAATTGATGTTTTACCTGTAACAGCATCTCCAACAATTAATTCTTTTTGTCCTCTACCTATTGGTAAGATCCCATCAATAGCTACTGTTCCTGTTTGAAGAGGTTGATTAACTTCTTTTCTTGCATAAAGAGGTTTTGCTTCTGATAAAACAAATTTTTGAGCTAAAACTTTAACTACATCTACAGGATTACCTTCAACTAGAATTTCTGAATTAACATTAATTATTGCCCCAAAAAAGTTATTTAAAACAGAAACTGAAAATACTTTTCCTGTTGCAAAAGCTTTTTGTCCAACTTTTAATGTTTCTTGAGTATTTTTTCCAACTAAAGCTACATATGCACGATAAAAGTTAGCTTTGATTACAATACCATTAATTCCTTTTCCAAATTTAATTTCTTCAAAAAATTGATAAGAGTGTTGACCTTCAACAACAATAATGTCATCTTTGATAGAAATTATTGTTAATTCTTTTTCTTTCATATTTTTTCCTTTCTCTCTTATTTTCTAATTTCTCAAGCTACCATTTTTTTCAAGATAACTTTTTTTGCTACAGTTTCCGCTTCTTCTTGGTGTTTGATTAAGCTAAACACATTATTATTGATTTCATATTTTTTTGCAGTAAAGAAGCTTCCTAATTTATAAAAAGCTTTAATAGCTGTTTCATCTCTAGATAATTCTAAATATCTTTCTAATTCTGCAAGATCAATTGATTTTAGTTTAGAAAAATTTACATAAACATTTGCAATTAACTCATCAGGTAAAACACTGAAGTTACCATTAATAGAAATTAGTTTTTTATTTTCTTCTTTGATAAACATAACTTCTTGAGCTAATAAAAATATTTTTCTTGGTTTATTTTTTTCAAATTGAGTATTGTCTAATGATTCATTAACATTTGCATGTTGTTTTAAGGATATATCAACAATTAATCCTACAACATCAAACATAACTGCTTGATTTTGTTTTTTGTTAAAAATTGTTTGATTAGTTTTATGATTTGAGCCAGAATTGATATTTTCAAATATTTCAATAGGAGGGAAATCAATAGATACTAATGTAACTTTTGAAATAAATTCTTTTCCTTCATTAAAAATTGTTTCTAAAACTTTAGGATCAGTAGGAGTAGATAATAATAAATTTTCTTGCATTATCTTGTACCTCCTCTACCTGTTTTTAACAAAGCTGTGTCTTCAGATTTTTTCTTTCTAATTTTTTCTTCAAGAATGCTAGTTCCTTGACTTCTAACTTTAAATGCTGAGTATAAAACAATTGATGATTCAGTTTCTTTTTCTCTACGAACTCTATTTACTAAACGTTGGATTACAATCAATTCATCATGAATTTTATTTCTTTTTTCATCTAGCAATTGAATTTCTAATTTCAATCTTTGAATTTTTTCAATTAAACTAATTTCTACAATATTTTGTTTAATAATAGCTTTGATTAATTTGTATTTGAAAAAACTAATATTTGGAATAAAAGAAATGTCATTAATATCTATATCATGTAAGTGACTCGCATATGCAACGTTGATATTTTTCATTGATTCATTTGCATACATCATTGATTCATTTGAATTGTTTTTTGAAGAATTTCTGTAATTTTCTAAAATTGTTTTATCAATTTCTTCTTTTTCAAATGGAGCTAATTTTTTAGTTACTAATTCATGATTATCAGTATTTAGTTGAGCAATAATTAATGTTGCATCTGTAAATACTTCATTTTTGAATCCAATCTCTACTAATGTAGAAACTTTATTGATAAATTCATTATGATTTTCATAAAGTTCATAAGGGAAATGTTGAATAATATTTAACTCTAATTTTTGAGCAATTAAGTTTACACGATTTCCTATTGTTACAACTGAATCTGTTTTTTTTACTTTAGCTTCTAGAATTTCTTCTAATTTTTTGTATATTACTTCAGCATATTCGTCATTTTCTTTAGAATCAACTAAGAAATATATTTCTTCTTTATTTTTTGATTTATTGTCTTCTTCAATAAATGTTTTTTGTCCTTTAAAAAATTTTTGATTTATTTGATCTAAAAATACATGATTTGAATATTTGATTAGTTTCAAATTATCAAGAATTTTTTGTTGTTCATTTAAGATTTGTAAAATTCTTAACTTAGATATATCTAAATAGTTTTCAAAAAACTGTAAACTTTTTTCTTTACCTTTTAAGAATTTCATGTTTTTTTGAACATAACTCATCTATGAACCTCCTTTTTGTTTTTATCTAAATAAATTTTTGAATTTAAAATTATTCTTTATTTTTTGGAGATATTGGGCTTATAGATGAATTAAATCTAACAGCAGCAGCTTCTGAAATATATAATGATGTTATTCCTGATGCATTTCTAACCATAACTGTTCCAGGGAAGAATTCACATTCATGACCATTACTTAAAGCATTATCTAACAATTTAATAAATGCTTCAATTACCAAATGGTTTCTACCTACATTTTTAACTATTGATTGTCATTCAACAACTCCAATAGGTGGAATTAAAGCTGGATTTGCTATTGTTATAGGAATAATTTTTGATTTATCAAAACGAATAATATCAACAATTAAAACTGAATTTAAAATTACAGGATATCCAGCAACAATATCATCTTTAACAGTTTCAATGAAATTTTCAATTAATTCTTTTACTTCATTTAATTCAATAACTTCGCCATCATATAAATAAAGTTGTGTTTGAAGTGCAAGATCCATTATTTGTAATTTTGTATTTCTTTGTTCAATTTCATTGTAGTTTCAAATTGATTTATTTAAAACTAGGTTGTAGTTATCATATGAGTCAATTGAAGATAAAGGTTTAGCATTTAAATCATTAAAGTGTTCTGTTAAACCTTCAATTTTTTCTTTTCTTAGTTTACTTTCTTGGTTTACATAATCAATATCTGAATTTTTAATATCTACCAATTCTTGTGTTTGAGATAAAACATCTTCATATGATAATGTACCAGAAAACTTTTTACCTTCTTGTTGTGATTTTGATTGAAAAGAAACATTTGAATTATTTTTCACTAAATCAACATCAACCATCATTGTCTCAGCTTTTTGAATGTTATCTCTCATTTTCTTTTCTTCAATTACATCTTCCATTTGAATTGGACCTTCAGGAACAAGATCACTATTATTCACAATAACTAATTCTTCATTATTTTGAGTAGTTTCTTTATCTTTGCTCATTAATTTCTCCTTATATTTTGATTTGAAACACTAAAATTTTATATTTTATATTTAATGTTCATTTTGTACTTCTTATATTTCAAAAAAGTACAAAAAGCTTTTTAGTTCATTAGACAATACATATTTTTTAAACTAAATAGCTTAATTTAAATTTTATATATCTTTTATAGGAATTTCTCAAAAAACTACATTTTTTTATATAAAAATCAATTTTAATACACAAAAAAAGACCATTTTTTTAAAAAAGGGTACTTTTTACTTAACAAAAAGGAATAGCAAAAAAAGTTTTCCACATAGTATAACTTGGTGTTTTTTATCATTTTTTTGCTTTTTTTGTTGTTTTTTATCTAATTATTGGAATTGTCATGTTTTAATATTAAAATTTTTAGAAAAAGTTGATGTCGCTCTTAAATCACCTTTATCAATAACCATTAATAAATTAATGGTAATTACATCTGAATTTGATTCATATTCTTGTAGTGATTCTATTTCAAATGAGATTTCTCTTTCTTGGCCACTGCTTGTTACATAAATAAATGGTGCAGGAGGAATAAAATCTTGTACATTTCTATTAAATCTTTCAACAATTTTTGCAACACCAATTTCTCTTGCTTCAAAAGGACTTATTGCTACTTTTGGTATATAAACAAAAATATTACTTTTAGCCATTTCTACTAAAGGTTCTAATATAGTTTGATTATTTGAAACATATGCTGATATGTCTGATTGATTGGGTAAAGCAAATTCTCATTCAGTTACTATAGATGTATATTCATGTGTAAAAGATAAATTATAAATTTCTTTAGCATCGCTTAAGAATTTTGGTGATATAGTAGAAGAATCGATTGAAATGGACATAATAAAGTTTGCATAGTGTCTATTCTTATCATAAAATGTTGCATTTTTAATTTCATAAACAAAACTTTGCATATTAAAATAATAATTTGAAGGTTGAATGATTGCTTGAGAAATTTGTCTTACTTCAGATAATGTTTTTCCTTTTCATTCTTTTAATTTATTAGAATCACTTTGATATACTGGTTGTTTTTGATAATTATTATCATTATCTTCTAACATCAAAATAAAATCTAAATATTTTTCAATCATTTCTACAGGAACTGATCTAAATTTAATATTTTGATTATCATTTTGAAAAGTGATTGATTTTCCTTGCAATCCGTTGTATCCTTGATCTTCAACATCATCTACAACAGCATTTTCTATTCCTAAAGTCATAAAATTAATATATTTAGTAATTGAAACATTATTACTTTTATTAGTCAAATTAATTAATATTGGAACTAGAATAGAACTTTTATTTGCAGATAATGAAGGTTTTCCATTATTGCCATATGAATCTATTGCATCAAAATAAAAAGAGAATTTTATGTCATAATTTTTAAAATCAAATCCTAATTGTGTTAAATAATTATTTAATAATGCTTGATTTACAGAAAAATAAGTATTAATTAAATTAGAATCATCTAATAGTATTCTATATAATGGTTCTATTCTATTAGCTTGATTAACAAAAGAAGTAACTAAATTATTATTATTTTCACTTTGAAATTTTGTGCTTAAAAATGAGTCTAAGTAATTTTTTAATGAAATTGTTTCTTGTTCATTATTTGTTTGATTATTTGAACAAGAAACAGCAAAAGCAATAGGAGATAATATGCTTAATGAAAAAACCGATAATAAAGGCATAATTTTTTTGATCTTCATTAGTTAACCTCCAAGAAATAATATATTAAATTATTTTAATATAATTATTTTGAATATGAATAATAAAATAATCAATTTACACTTTTATTCTGAATATAGTTTTTTTGAAAGTCCCACTAAAATTAAAAATTATGTTGAATGAGCTAAAGAAAATAATTTAAATTCTTTAGTTATCACCGATCACAATAATGTTCATGGATTTGCTGATTTTAGAAAATATTGTTTTTTATATAATATAAAACCTATTTTTGGTATTGATTTGGATGTGGAAAATGTAAGATTTATTTTGCTTGCTAAAAATAATCAAGGTTTTCAAAAAATAAAATTATTAGCATATAATAAATCCAAAAATATTGAGATTAAAATAGAAGATATTTTATCTGATAATTTAGTTATTATTTTAAATCCCAATTTTGCTAAACATGACATTATAGAAGCATACAAAAATAAAATACCTAATTTATATTTTTATAACAAAGATTTACCAACTTCTAATATATATGTTAAAGATACTAGAATTCTAAATAAAAGTTTCTATAATTCATTAAAAATCATAAATGATTTAAAAGAAATTAAATTAGATGAAAATCAAGATTATAATATCAATTTAGAAATTGATATCAATGAAATACAAATGCAAAATATTCAAAAAATAATTAATGAATGTAATGTAACTTTTCAAAATTCTAAAGATATCTCGCTCCCTGCTTTTTGTGAAGATCCATATAATGAATTAAAAGAACTGATCAAAAAAGGATTAAATAATAGAAAAGATATTGTTAATTATGATAGAAATCTTGTTCAATCAAGAATTGAATATGAAATGTCTGTGATTAAAAAAATGAATATTGAAAATTATTTTTTAATAATAAGTGATTTAATTAATTGATCAAAAAATAATTCAATATATATCGGTCCAGGTAGAGGTTCAGTTTCAGGGTCATTAATTGCTTATCTAATTGGCATAACTCAAATCAATCCTTTAAAATATAATTTATATTTTGAAAGGTTCTTGAATGAAGAAAGAATAACTTTGCCAGATATTGATATTGATATTCAAGATGACAAAAGAGAAGAAGTTATTAATTATTTAAAGAATAAATATGGTTTTGATAATGTGGCTCAAATATGTACTTATCAAAGAATAGGTTCTAAGCAGGCTTTAAAAGATTGTGGAAGATTTTTAAATATTAGTTTTTCAAGAATGAATGAAATTACTAAATTAATTTCAGGTTCTGATTCATTACAAACATCTTATGATACTAATGTTAAATTTAAAGCTTTGATTGATTCAGAAGAGATTCTAACAAAATTATTTCAATATTCTTTATTAATTGAATCTTTACCTAGACAAATAGGAATTCATGCAGCCGGTGTAGTTATTGCTAATAAACCTATTATCGATTTAATTCCTATTATGGATATAGATAATAATAAAGTAACTCAATTTTCAATGGAATACATCGAAGAATGAGGATTATTAAAAATAGATCTGTTAGGATTAAGAACATTAACTATTATTAAAAAAATTGAAGAAAATATTAAACAAATTTTTGATCCTAATTTTGATTTTGAGCAAATACCTTTAAATGATGATAAAACTAATAAATTATTAACCAATGCTAAAGTTTTAGGTATATTTCAATTAGAATCACCTGGAATGATGGCAACTTTAAAAACAGTTCAAATCAATAATTTTGATGATTTAGTTGATGTTATTTCCCTTTATCGCCCTGGTCCTCTTTCAAACATTCAGGAATATATAAAAGTTAAAAATGATAAAAGTAGTTTTCAGTCAATTAATCAAGAATATGATGAAATTATTAGCAAAACCAATGGAATAATAATTTACCAAGAACAAATTATGGAAATAATCCAAAAAGTTGCTAAGTTAAGCTTTTCAAAAGCCGATATTTTAAGAAGAGCTATAAGTAAAAAGAAAAAAGACGATATTTTAGAAATGGAAAAATTATTTTTAAAAGGTGCTTTAAAAAACAATTATAAATTAGATGTTGCACAAAAGATTTACCATGAAATTGTTAAATTTGCTGAATATGGATTTAATAAATCTCATGCTGTTGCTTATGCTACTTTAAGTTATCGTATGGCTTATATGAAAGCTAGATATCCACTATGTTTTTACATAGGAATTATCTCTTTAACATATTCTACAGATTCTATTAATAAAATAGTAATGGAAGCAAAAGAATTGAAGTTTAATATTAATTCTCCTTCAATTAATAAAATATCAAGAGAAATTTATCATGATAAAAAAAATAATATGTATTTACCATTAACTTTTATTAAAGGGCTTGGAGAAGTTGCTAATAACAAAATATTAAATGATTTTGAAAATAATGGTAAATTTCAAGACTTTTTTGATTTTATTGCAAGAATGAAAACAATTAATATAAATAACTCAATTATTGATATTCTAATTGAATCAAATACTTTAAGAGATTTTGGAAATATGAATACTTTAATAAACAACAAAACAAAAGCATTATCTTATGCATCCATCGCTTCTTTTAAAGATACTAATACTAATGAGATTATGTTAGATAGCAAAATTAAAAAACCATTATTAGAAGTTTTCCCTGAAGATTTAGAACTTGAATCGAAAAATGAAATTAAATATCTAGGAATGATTTTTAATGCTTTTATAACTTCTAAATTTGAATCTCAAGATAAATTAATTAACTTAAAACCAGGTGTTGAATATAAAATTGCTTTATTAGTTACAAAGAAAAAGGAAATTACAAATACTAAATTTAAATCAACATCTTATTTTATTGAAGTCTGTGATTCTTCTGGAAAAGAAGAAATTTGGTTTAATAGTAAATATAAACATATATTTGATGAAATTAAAGTGAATACTATTGGATATGCAACGATTATTAAAAGTACAAGAAATAATAAAATCTACACAAATTTATATGAATGAAAGGTAATTGAATAATTATGAAAAAAATTTTATTAGTAGATGGTAATTTATTGCTTTTTAGATCTTTCTATGCGGCGCAAGTTATTGTTAAAGATCAACCCATCAATATGGGGATTCATTTATTTTTTAATACCTTCTTAGAAATATTTAAAAAAGAAAATTATCAATATGTATTTTTTGCTTTTGATGCTATCGGACCTACATGAAGACATAATGAATATAGTCAATATAAATCTGGAAGAAAAAAAGCACCTGAAGATCTTTATAAATTAAAAGATATTATCTTTGAAATCTTAAAAACTATGAAAATTTCTTTTGGTGCTTTAAGTGGTGATGAAGCTGATGATTTAATAGCCACATTGTGCATTAGATATAAAAATGATTTTATTATAGATATTTTTTCAGAAGATAAAGATTTGTTGCAATTAATTGATAATAATGTAAATATTATTATGAAAAATAAAGATAAAAACATTAAAGATAAGTATGCAAAAATTAATATGGATAACTTCTATACAATCTTTAATTTTTATCCAAAACAAATCCTTGATTACAAAAGTATAGCAGGAGATAATTCGGATAATTTACCTGGCATAACAGGAATTGGACCAAAACAAACAATCGATCTTTTGCAAAGATACGAAAATATTGAAAATATTTATTTAAATATTGATCAATTAACACCAAAACAACAAGAGTTATTTAGCAAAAATAAAGAACAAGCATTATTGTGTAAAAGATTAGCTACTTTAAATACTAATGTAAATATGTCAAACGATTTAGATGATATGTTTATTAAAATTGAGAATATACAAAATAAAGATGTTGTAAATATTTTAAATAAATATTATTTAAAAAAAATTTTAAATATCATTAGTAATTTAAATAACAATTTATAATTATTTTGTATATGATGGAAAATGATAATTTAAATCAAAAGTTTGTAGATATACAAGCTTTTAAATATAATGGTGAACTTTATCGTCAATGAAATGGTGTTAAAGTTATAAGTGATGATAACAACTATGTTTGTTGTTTTTTATATAAAACAAAAGTTGTTGAAAATAAAGATCAAAAATGAATTATTAAAGAGCCTACACTTTGATTTTTTTCTAAGAAATATTTTTTCAATTTGACAATTCTATGAAGAAAAAGTGGACTTCACTATTACATTAATTTGGCAAGTCCTTTTTATTTTGAAGATAATACAATTAAATATATTGATTTTGATTTTGATGTCAAAATATATCCAGGAAAACCTTTTCAAATAGTAGATCATTATGATTTTGAAAGAAATAAAATTAAATGGTATAACTCAGATATCATTGATGTAATTTATCAAAATTTAATTGAAATAGCTAAAAAATATCAAAATAGAGAAGATATCTTTGATGAATATTATGTTTATCAAATATTTGAATCATTAATAATGATGAAAGAAATTGATAAAAAAAATTTTAACCACACAGATGATTAAAATTTACTTATTCTGGTATTTAAAATAAAATATATGGCGCGCCTGGAAGGACTTGAACCCTCAACCTTTTGGGCCGTAACCAAACACTCTATCCAATTGAGCTACGGGCGCATATGGAGGCACCAACCGGATTTGAACCGGTAATCAGGGTGTTGCAGACCCATGCCTTGCCGTTTGGCTATGGTGCCATTTTTTCAAACTATATTTAATTCTTAATTATATATCAAGAACAACAAAATTAATGCTTGACTTCTAAGAATTCACCATTTAGAATTTTTGCTACCCCTCCTCTTTTGTGGTTTGGGCCAATATGTGTTGCTACATTTAATAATTTTATAGAACTATTTTTAACAGCAATTAAAGCTCCTACTTTATTTAAAGTAGTTGTATCATTTTCACTATCACCTATGTGAACAGTGTTTTCAATATTAATATTCAAAATATTAGCAATTAATTGTGCACCCTTCCCTTTTGTGGCACTTTTATCTGTAATTTCAATTATTTTGTCTCTTCCTGATGTCTTAACACTAACACCTGAAACCTCTTTGCGAATTTTTTCTGATAAGCTTCAAACTTTTTTTGCTCTAATTAAACCAGCAATAACAATTTTATTTACAACATTTTCCTTATATTGATATTTTTTAATTGGTTTTCATTTTTTTCTTCATAAAAATCTAAAAGGAGCAAATAATCAATAATTAGAATAAATTAAAAATTCTGAATTTATTGTAAATCCTAATCTCTGTTGTCTTGTAATATCTACAATTTTAGTTACTTGTTCTTTATTTAAAGTAATGTTCTTAATAACATTGCCTTCATCATCAACAATAAGAGAACCGTTTTGGCATATTGCATACTTAATATTTAGTAAATGCATAATTTTTTTTACTTTATTACTATATGATCTTCCTGTTGAAATGATAAATGGAATATCTTTTTGAATTGCATGAATTGCCTCTATATTTTTTTTAGATATTTTTTTATTTCATTTATCAAATAATGTGCCATCTAAATCAATAAAGAAAGCTTCTACATTAAAAGTTCTATTATTTGTTGTGACTTGCATTTATTTTTTCTATAATCTCCACTCATGATTCGAAAGGTTGATATCCTAAAAATGATTCTATAATTTTATTATCTTTTGCAATTGCAATTGTAGGGGTAACTGATATTTTAAATTCTCTTGCTAATTCTCGATTTTCTAAAATATTAATTGATGCCACTGAACAAATATTTTCATCTACTAATTTTTCTAAAACAGGAGTCAACATTAAACATGGACCACATGCTGGACTTGTAAAATCAATTAATAAAATACCCTTATTAGATTTAATGATATTTTCTAATTCATTAAATGAATTTATTTCAAACATTTGTTTTTTCATATTCAAACTCTTTCTTAATAAATATTTTAATATGATTTTGCAAATAGTACAAAATTATTTGTAACTTCATTTGTCATAATACATTTATCTTCTTTGATATTAAATATATTAGATACTAAAATACATCTTGATGTTGCCAGTGTTTCTTCCTTAATTTTTTCTTCTCATTTAAATGAATCTTTAACTATTGGTACTACCACAAATTTTTGTTGTTTTATTAATTTTTTAAATTCTTCATAAGAATTACAATAAACCAAATTCTCTTTTAATCTTTTTTGAGAATTTTTATATAAGTTGTTATGTATTTCTTCTAATAAATTATTTACAAACAACAAAATATTTGATATTTGAACTGGATATTTTTCTAATGTATCTCTTCTAATAACAAGAACTTCATTTTTTTCAATTTCTTTTGGCCCGATTTCTATTCTAATTGGAATACCTTCAATTTCTGATTGAGATGCTTTAAAACCAACTGATTTATTGCTATTATCTATTTTTGATGAAATATTATTATTTTGTAATAATTCCAAAATTTGTTTAGATATTTCTTTTACTTTTTCATTTTTATTAGCAAGAACTTCAATAAGAATAACTTTAATTGGAGCAATTCTTGGTGGCATTACAATACCTCTATTATCTCCATGACCCATAATAATTGCACCTATTGATCTTGTTGATAAACCTCAAGATGTTTGATAAACATTAACTAGTTTATTTGATTGATCTTTAAATGATACATCAAACATTTTAGAAAAATTTTGACCTAAATAATGAGATGTTGCAGCTTGTAAGGCCCTTCCATCCTTCATCATAGCTTCGATAGTTCATGTTGTATCTGCTCCAGCAAATTTTTCTTTTTCAGTTTTCTTACCACAAATAACATCTAAAGCTAAATAATTTTTATAGAATTTTTGATATGTTTGAATCATATCTTCTGTAAATTGAATAGCTTCTTCTGCATTACTATGTGAGGTATGTCCTTCTTGTCATAAAAATTCTGTACTTCTTAAAAAAGGATTAGTTGTAGTTTCTCAACGAACAACATTAGATCATTGATTATAAATTTTAGGTAAATCATTATATGAATTGATCTCAGATTTAAATAATTGAGCAAACAAAACTTCTGAAGTTGGTCTAACATAAATATCTTCATTTAATTTTTTGTCTCCAACTTTAGTTATGGTCGCCAATTCTGGAGCAAAACCTTCAACATGATCTTTTTCTTTACTTATTAAACTTTTAGGAATAAATAAAGGTAGATAAACATTTTGCGCTCCCTTTTTTTTAATTATTTCATTAAATACTTTTGTGATATTTTCTCAAATCCCATATGAGTTTGGTTTAAAAATCATTGTCCCTTTAACAGGACCGTATTCAATTAAATTACCATTTATTATTACATCTACATATCATTTAGCAAAATCTTCTTCAATTGGTGTAATTTGATTTATTAATTTCATAGATATAATTTTAACAAATTATAATAACAAAACAATACGAAATAAATATTTTATAATATTAAAAACTATGAAAAAATTTAAATGATTATTTGTTGATTTTTTTGTTTTATCAGTTATTTTTGTTTTATCAATTTTGATTGTTGTTTTAGGAAGATGAACTTGAAAATGAGCAACAATCTTTTTTATTGCTACATATATTTTCAATTTTGTTTTTATTACTTTTTCTCTAGTTAATGATGATCATAGTACAGAAAAAATGTCTTGAATATTTTTTATGATTTGCTTTCCTTATGTTGGATTAGTTTTCTATATGTTATTTAGAATTAGAAGAGATGTAGGAGTAAATTGAGAAAAATTTGAACAGGAATTTCAAGAATTTAAAATAGAAAATTATAAAAATAAAAATATTAAAGAATTTGTTGGTTCATGACAAGAAAAATTAATAAGAAAGAATTTTCATAATACAGAATTAAAAATTTTTAAACATGGATATGATGCTTATGAACATCTTTTGAATGATATAAAAAATGCTAAAAAATACATTCATATTGAAATGTATATTATTAAAGAATCTGAAATATATGAGAAATTAAAAAGACTATTATTTGAAAAAGTTAAAGAAGGAGTAGAAGTAAAAATTATATTTGATAAATTCGGATCGTGAAAAGTTCCAATAGATGAATTTAAATATTTAAAATTTATGGGAATTGATTTATGTTTTTATAACGTTCCTATTTATCCTTATGTTAGACACACAGACAACAAAAGATTGCACCAAAAGTTTTTTATTATCGATGGAGAAGTAATACATTTTGGCGGATTAAATATTACTGATGAATATTGATCATTTTCTAAAAAATATGGGTATTGAGCTGATTCGAATTTCTCCGCTAAAGGAAAAATTGTTAATGAATATCAAAGTTATTTTTTATTTGACTGATATAAAATTACAAATCAAAAATTGAATAAAAATAATTATTTATATCAAGAAAAATCAAAAGTAAAAGCTAATTGTAAAATATTAACCTTCAATGAAACCCCATTAAGAAAAGATAAAATTTTAGAACAATCTCTAGTTTTTTGAATTAACAATTCAACTACAGAAATTAAATTAGTAACACCATATTTTATCCCTACTTTTAATATTTACACAGCATTAAAAAATGCTTTAAAAAGAGGGGTAAAAATTGAAATGTATATCCCTGGAAAACCTGATAAAAAATTCACCTACAAAGCTTCCATATTTTATAGCAACAGTTTATCTCGTTATGGAATGAAAGTTTATGCATTAAATAATACATTTTTACATGCAAAATTTGCTACTTTTGATAATAACTTTGCTTATATTGGTACAAATAATCTAGATATGAGATCTTTTTATTCAAATCAAGAAGGAATTAATTTATTATATGGAGATGCAGTTATCAAACAATTAAATAATATTACAGACTTTTATAAAGAATTATCTATAGAAAGAAAATATAAAAAATACAATAAAATAAGAAAAATTTATAGTAAATTTATTTTTAAATTATTTAGCCCTCTAATGTAAGTTTGTTAGTTGAATTATTCATTATGAAATTCTTTGAACTTACCAATTGCAGAATCAAAAGTAAACTGAATAGTACCTATAGATCCATTTCTATGTTTTGCAATATTTAATTCAGTTAAATGTTGATGCTTAAATTTATTTGCTTCTTCATCATCATCTTTTGTATCTTTGTTGTAATAATCTTCACGATATAGAAATGCAATAATATCTGCATCTTGTTCAATAGAACCAGATTCTCTTAAATCTGACATCATTGGTCTTTTAGATTCTCTCTCTTCTACTCGACGATTTAATTGTGAAAGAGCAATAATTGGAACTTCTAATTCTCTTGCTAATTGTTTTAATGATCGAGAGATTTTAGACACTTCTTGCTGTCTATTTCCACTACTATAAGCATCTAATGGGATCAATTGCATATAGTCAATAATTACTAAATCTAATTCTCCTTTTTCTTTTAATCTTTTTGTTTTTCATATGATTTCATTTAATCTTATAGAACCTGAATCATCTATAAAAAATTTTTTATCTTTTAATTGATTATATGCATAAATAATTTGAGATTGTTCATCTTTAGTTAATCTAGATGGTTCTTTAAAATGATAATTATTAACAGAAGCAATTGATGCAATCATTCTTTGCATTAATTGTTCTGCTGGCATTTCTAAAGAAAAAAAGACTACTGACTTATTTTGCAAAATCACATTCATAGCAATATTTAAAGCAAAAGCTGTTTTTCCTACAGATGGTCTAGCCGCTAAAATTATCAAATCTCCTTTTTGCAATCCTGCTGTAATTCCATCTAATGTATGAAAACGAGTTTTAAGTCCTTTAATAAGCTTCTCTCCACTCAATACATCATCAACAACTTTTTTAGCAACTTCAGAAGCCAACAAGAAATCTGAATTAATATTTCTACCTTCTAATTTAAATAAATCATTTCTAATTTTTTCAATCATTAAATTTGATGGATTATTGTTTACAACTTTTAAAGAAGACTCTAAAGCATTCTTTAATCTATTTTTTGTTGCATTTTCATTAATAACATCTTGGTAATAATTTACTGATTGTAAATATCCGGCATTATTTAGTAAATGATTTAAATATTGATTATTAATTATTTTAGTTAAAGAGTTTTTTATCAAATAATTATTAATAATAGCTAAATCAAATTCTTTAATGTTATTTTCATAAAAATATTTAAACATTTTAAACATCTCTTGATTGGGTTTATTAGAAAAATAATCAAAATCTAAATAAACAAAAACATTGGAAATGTTTTCATCTATTTTATTGTTGGTTAAAATTAAACCTAATAATGCTTCCTCTATTTCAATAATGTTTTGATTATTTTCCATATTCACCTATAACTTTAACTTTTAAAATTGCTTCAACATTGTGAAATAATTTTAATTTAATTTTAGTAATCCCTAATGAATTAATATGAACTGATGGAATGATATGCTTATCTAATTTAAATCCCTTAGCAATTAATTCTTGATTAATTTTCTTAGAACTTATTGATCCATGAATTACATCATTAGTTACTTTTAGTGAAAAAACTAATTCTAGTTCTTCAATTTTTTCTTTTAAAGCTAGAGCTTCTTTTTCTTGTTTCGCCAATTCTTTTTGTTGATTTTCTTTTTTAATTTCTAATTCTTTGCTAGTACTATCATTTATAGGAACAGCATAACCATTTTTAATTAAAAAATTTGTACCAAATCCATTAGATACTTCAATAATATCATCTACTTTATATTTTTGGTATTGCTTAATAATAATTACTTTCATATTTATTCCTCTTTCGATGAAACTATGGCTTGAATAATGTTATCAACAAATGTATCTAATGTTTCATTAACATTAGAATCACTCATTGCTGCTGCTGCATTAAAATGTCCTCCACCTCCAACAGCTTCTGCAATTAATTGCACATTAACACCAATTGATCTAGCACTTAATTTGTAAACTGGATTATCTGAAGGCGATGCTTTAGGTAATTGACCTACAACAAATGACGCTTTTCTTCCTTCTATTTTTAAAATCTCATCTGCTGCTATTGATATAACATCAATTGGAATTATTTCATCAGTATATGACAATCAATATCCCGGTTTAATTTCTTTTGATTTAGAAACAATTTGACTAATTTTTTGGCTAATATCAAATGGAATTTTCATTAATTCTAATGTTTCATCAATATTTGCTCCTCAGTCTTCTAATAATGATACAGCAGCGAATGTTCTTGATGAAGTAGATTTTCTAAATTGGTTAGTATCTAAGAAAATACCATTTAATAACATTTGAGCTCCTAATTTAGAAATATTTTTTTGAAATTCATTGAATTGAATTAATTCTGTAATAATTTCTGAAGCACTAGATGCTGTTGATTCTATATATGTATTTAAACTATGTACTACATCATCTAATTTTGAAACTCGATGGTGATCAAAAATAAATAAATTTTCACTTTTTACATTATTGAATACATGTGGATTTTCAACTCTTGTTTCTTCAGAACAATCAACAATAATTACAATTGTTTCTTCTTTATTTAATGATTTAATTTTGGACTTAGAAACAAAAATATTCTCTTGATTCTTTAAGTATCTTTTTAAAGCTTTTTGAGCTGTACTATCAAAAGTAGCATTTTGAATTACACAATTTTTGCCAAAACTTTTTGCAATTTCATATAAAGCATATGAGGCTCCTATTGCATCTAAATCTGCAAATTTATGACCATATATAACCACATTTTTAATCTTGTTATCATTTAATTTTATTTTTAAATTATTTGCAGTATTTTTAATTCTGGTTCTTGATTTAACAACAGTAATTTCTGATTTAGAACCAAATCTCTTAGTTTTTTCAAAAGCAGAAATTATAGTTATTTGATCTCCTCCACGTGTTTGAGATTGATATAATGCTTCTTTTGCCATACTAATAAGTTGAGAAAAATTTGATGTATCAACACCAAAACCAATAGATAATGATAATCTTGCTTTTCCAATAATAATATTGTTTAATTTTTCAAATGCTTCAAAATTTGTCAAAATTATTTTATTTAAATTATCTCTATTAGTAATAATTAAAAACTTACCATCTGAATATTGTCTATAAAATAAATTATATGTTTTTGAAAGATTATCAAAAATTTGTTTAATAATTGATTGAATATGAAATATTTCATCATCTGAAAATGATGCTCTAAATAATTGATAATTATCTATTTCCACTTCTCCAATAACTGGTTTTTCAATTTCATAAAAATGAGTTGCAGAGAATTCTTGAGTAATATCTTTTACAACCAAAACCATTTCTCTAGCAACAAATGATAAACGATAAACATATTCATCTTTTTTATAAATTGAAGTAAAATCTCTGATTTTTTTAGACAAATTAATATCTTTATTAAAATAATTTAGAGTTTCATTAATAATTCTTTCTCCAAATCTTTCTTCAATAAAATCAGAAATTCATAAAATTTCACCATTTGCTTGAAAAATAATAATTCCTATTGATAATTCTGATACTAAATTCTCAACATAGTAATTAATACCTTTATTTACTATTTTATTACCCGAACCAATTTGTCTACCTATTATTATCATGAATAAAAAAATTAAAATAATTGTGATTGATAATAATACATATAAAATTATTGTTTCTTGACTAATTATTTCTGAATTATTATTTAATACCAATAAAATAACAGTTGCTAATAAACACGCAATAACTGATATTAGTATTAACATTGGTAAAATGGATCTTTTTAATATATTGTTAATTCTTTTAAGCATATAATTTAATATTTTAAATTATATTTTCATTTTTTAGCAATATAAATAAACAAAAAACAATTTATAAAAACTGTTTTTTGAATATATTTTTAAAATAATAAGCGACTATTATTTTCACACTACGATAATCAATTGGATAAAGTTTTTTTTCAAAACTTATAAAGACGCTTTTAGAAAGATATTTAATCTTTTAAAGCCCACTTGTTTTTTCAAGTTAGCTAAATATATGATAGCATATTTTTTATATTTTTAATGAATTTTTTATTTTAATAAATAATTCATTAAATTTTTTTTGAGCTAATTCTTTTGTTTTTTCAACTACATGTATATATATTTTAAATTTAGGCTCTGTTCCTGATGGTCTTAAGGAAACTCAATTTAGTGAATTGCAAAATTGATAGGATAACATATCATTAGGTTCTATATCGTTTATTCCTTGTGAATAATCAAGAAGTGTTGCATTTTCAAAGTTAATAGATTTGAATTGCGATTTTAATTGTGCTAATTGATTTTGATTTTCTAATGCAAAGGAAAAAGATTTAGCTTCCATAAAACCATATTTTTGATATATTTTTTCTAATTTTTGTCCTAAATTTAAATTTTCTTTTTTCGCTTCTGCTGCAATAGCAATTATTATTGTCATAGCTTGTAAGGCATCTTTATCTAAAGACAAATGATCATCCGATAAAGATCCATATGATTCTTCAAAAGCGAAAAATAATTTTTCATTTTGATTAAAATTGCTTATTTTTTCACCAATTCATTTAAATCCGGTTTCTGTAATTAAAGATGAAATATTGTTTTTTAAACACATTTGACTTGGTAAGGAAGTAGATACAAATGAATAAATTAAATAATATTGATATTGATTATCTAATTTTTTGTTGTTTAACAAATAATCCGTAATTAAAATTGCATTTTCATTTCCATTTATATACTGATATGCTTTTTCTTCATTTTGATAAGCAATACCTAATCGATCTGAATCAGGATCTGTAATTAAAATCAAATCAGCTTGTTCTTCTTGTGATAACTTTAAAGTATTTTTGTATGCAACTTCTAATTCAGGATTAGGGTTTTCTACAAATGAAAATTCTTCATCTTCGATAATTTCATTTTTTTCATAAACTACATTTAATTTCATTTTCTGAAAAATTTGTTTTGCAAAATAATATCCTGTTCCATGTAATGGAGAATAAGCTATTTTTAAATTATTTATCTCTTTATTATTGATTAGTTTATGTAATCCATTGATATATTTTTGATAATCTATTTCTTCAATATTTAAAATATTAGAATTAATATTTAATTTTAAATTTTGATTAATGTATTTTTCATATTTTGAATAATCATCAAAATACAATTTTAATTCTTTTATTTCTTTTGGCAGCATTTGAAAAGCATGATTATTATAAATTTTTATTCCATTATATTCTTTAGGATTATGACTTGCTGTAATATTAATCCCACCTAATGCTTGCTTTTCTTTAATTAAAAAACTTATAAAAGGAGTTGGGAGCATATTTTGGCTATAAAAAATTTTAATGCCATAAGAAGATAAAATGTTTGCTGCTAGAATACAAAATTGTTTTCCTTTTTTTCGATTATCACGACCTACAACAACACATTTATTTTGTACATTTTTAAATTTATCATTTAAATATTTTGCATATGCTTCAAAAATTTGAGCAGCATGTGCTTCATTCAAAAATTCTCTTGTATCTCCTACAATTCCTCTTATCCCAGCAGTACCAAATTCTAAGGGCATTTTTTCTCCAATTAAATATTTTTTAAAACAATTTTTGCTATATCTTTTGAATTATTACTTCCAATAACATGTTTAGCAGCTTGTTTTGCTTGGGGTAAAGCATTTTCCATAGCATAAGTATTATTAAAGTATTCTAAACCTTTAATATCATTTTCACTATCTCCAAAGACAAATACATCATCATAAAGAATATTTTCTATTTTTACTATTTCTTTCATGGCTGATAATTTAGAAATATCTTTTAAATTAATATCAATATTATGTTTAGATGTAATTGTTAATTCATATACATCTCCAAATTCTTTGTTTCATTTTTCTCAATATTTTTTTACATTGTGTTCTTTGAGATGAACTGAAATTTGAATAATAGATGCTTTATCTTCTTCTTTCATATCAAAAACAGATTGGAAAGGGTCAAAAAATCTTTCTTTATTAGCAGTTGGAATAACTGTATCTATATCAGTGAAATAGTAACCAACAAACACATTTCATTCAGTTGATACTTGTACAGTCCCACTAATTTTTCTTACTTCATGAATAATATCCATAACAAAATCAAAAGGAATTTTATTATCTTTATAAGTAATTACATCACGTTCATGGATTGAATGAATGATAGCACCATTACAACCAATATAATAATCAAATAATCCTCAATGCTCTTTCATTGGCATTTGTGAATAAATATAATTTCTTCCTGTTGCCATTACTAAAACATGTCCTTTTTTTCTAGCTTCTTTTAAAGCTTCTATATTTTCTTTTGATAATTCCATTTCAGAATTTAATAAAGTTCCATCTAAATCAAAAGCAAACATTTTCTTTCTGTTCATACTCATAAACACCTCGCACTATTTTTCTGTCTTCAAATGAGGAAACAATAAAATTTCTCTAATAGAAGTATTGCCTGTTAAAAGCATTATTAAACGATCAATACCAATTCCACAACCACCTGCTGGAGGCATTCCATATTCTAATGCTTCAACAAAATCTCAATCTATTTCATTTGCTTCATCATTTCCTGCTTCTCTTTCTTTTAATTGAGATTCAAATCTTTCTAATTGATCAATAGGATCTGAAAGTTCTGTAAACATATTAGCAAATTCTTTTTTATTAATAAATAATTCTGCTCTATCTGTATATCTTGGGTCTTGATCATTTTTAGCAGCTAGAGGTGAAATTGATAACGGATGACCATAAACAAATGTTGGCTGAATTAGAGTTTCTTCAACATAATGCTCAAATAAAATATTAATTAAATGACCTTCATCATAATATTTTTCTATTTTTTTATGAATTTTTTCTACTTCTTTTTTTAAATCATCAAATGATGCTTTAGTTACATCAAAACCAACATGTTTTGACACTTCTTCACACATATTAATTCTTTTAAATTTATTTTTTAAATTTATTTTTGCACCATTTCATTCTAATTCTTCTTTATTTAATTGAGATGCTATATATCTAATAACTTCTTCAGTAATATTCATCATATCTTCTAAATCTGCATTAGCTTCATAGAATTCAATTGAAGTAAATTCAGGATTATGAGTTGTATCAATTCCTTCATTTCTAAATATTCTTCCTATTTCATAAACTTTTTCAAAACCACCTACTATTAATTTTTTCAAAGGCAATTCAGTTGCTATTCTTAAATAAAATTCACTATTTAAAGCATTGTGGTGTGTTTTAAAAGGACGCGCTGCTGCTCCACCTAAAATTGGTTGTAAAATTGGAGTATCTACTTCTAGATATCCTTTTTCATCCATAAATTTTCTTAATTCTGTAATAATCTTGGTTCTTGCTCTAAAAGTTTCTCTTACATTTTTATTACATATTAAATCAACATAACGATGTCTATATCTTTCTTCCACGTCGGCAAGACCATGAAATTTTTCAGGCAATACTTTTAATGATTTAGACATTAAAAGAACTTGTTTTGCTTTTATTGCTATTTCATTGGTCATAGTTTTCATAACAATACCTTGAACTCAAACAATGTCTCCAATATCTAATTTAGAAACAAAATCAAATAGTTTTTGGTCCATTTTATTATTAATATAAATTTGGATATTGCTTTCAGATAATCTAATTTGAGTAAAAGGACCTCTTTTGCTTAAAATTCTTCCATAAGTAGAAACTTCAACATTTTTATTTTCTAAATCCTCTTTTGAAAAATTTGAATATAACTCATTAATTTGTTCAATAGTATGTGATATTTTTTGTTTTTTCAAATATGATTTAATTCCTAACTTATTATTTTCTTCTACTTTTTTTCTTCTAATAAGTTCTTGTTCTGTAAATGTTCTACTCATTATTAAAATTCCTTCCCTAAAATGTTTATTAATCTCTTAAACTCAAAATTAATGAATATTATTGTCTGAAATTTATTTACTTTATTTATATTTTAATATATATTACTATTAAAAAAATATTAATTATTTATATAATTATTCAGAATACAAATATTAATTTATGAAAAAAGATCAAAAAAAACAAGATATAAATAACAAAAGAAATATTAATTTTTTCTCAGCAATTTTAGTTGTGATGGGTTCATCAATTGGTGCTGGTATATTTTTTAAATCAAAAAGTGTACTAGATAATTCTCAAAATTCATTAATATTAGCAATCTTTTGTTGAATCATAGCAGCTTTTTCGGTTATTGCTATGGCTTTAGCATTGATTGAAATTTCATCTGCCCGTAATGATAACTTATCATTACTCGGATGAACAAAAGTATTTAATGGTAGAACAACTTTTAAAGCTTCTAAAAACTTTATGTTTTATATTTATTTACCATTAACTTTTTTTTATATGCCATTATATTTTATTAATAGTTTGCAAGATGGTATCGGTGCTTTAATACATAACAATGAAAGTATTATCGAAAATAAAAGTGTTATTCCATTTACTTTTAACACTAATTGTGATTGATTTATTTGATCTATTATTGGTTTTTTAATTTTTACTTATTTTTTCTTTTTTGCAGAAATTAGTTCTAAAGTAGGAAATATTCAAAACAAAATAGTTACTTATATTAAATTCTTGCCTTTAGCATTTGTTGCTATTATGGGATTTGTATTAGTAGGTATGAATGCTGGTGGATGAAATAATGTTTCTATTGGTGTACAAAAACCAACAGCTGATCTAGCAGCTGGAGGAAGCTTAAGTTCATTTTTTCCAGGTTTAGGAATGTTTTTAGCAATTAGTGCTATCTTCTTTGCTTATGATGGTTTCTATGTAGCTGCAGGAATTCAATCAGAAATGCAAGAACCTAAAAAAACACCTATGGCTATTTTATTAGGATTGGTAGTTACAACAATTATTTATTTAATCATTGCAATATCAATGTCAATTAATGGTGGTTCATTTTCAAACATGTTAATTTATATGATCGATGTTATGCAAGATACTGGAAGAATATTATTTGGAATTATAAACATTATGATAGCAATTGGTGTGTTAGGAATCATTAATGGTTATGCAATGTGAACTTCAAGATTTACAGAAGATTTAATTAAAGAAGGTGAATTACCTTTTTCAATTAAATATAAAGATAAATTAAATGAACACAAACCAAAAATTGGTACTTTTTATTTTTATGTTATTGGAACATTTTTTTATTTTATTTTTGTATTAATTGGAGCATTAGGTTATATTGACAATTATGGAGCATCATATGGGGTAGGAATGGGTAGATTATTTACATTTGCTGATTTAATGAGTACATGAACTGCTTTATTTGCTTTTGGTTTTATTACAGCAGCAATCTGTGGTGGAATTAAAAATAGAAAAACTAAAAAAGTAAAAACTGATCAAAAATCATATTTTATTCCAATGGCAATTTGTGCTGTAATTATTGTTAGTATAGCTTTAATAGTGACAATCATAATTCCAATTCTTGATTTATTATTAATTGCCCAAGTAGATCAAAGTGCAGTGAAAGCTAATGGTGGCAACTATAGTGAAATCATTATAAGTAGAATTAGTGTTTTTGTTTGCTTATTGTTATATATTTTCTTTTCATATGGATTGATATTTTTTGAAAACAAATATCACATAAAAAAATTTGGTTCAATTGAAAAATACGAAGAATGACAAAAACAAAATTTTAATCTATTTTAATTTTTGAGGTTGATATAGTTTTACAACTTCTTCTAAATATTCATGTTTAGATGGATCATTAGGATGTAAATAAATATTAGGTTCAAAATGTACTCCTCAACCTGTTTGAAATCTTGCTTCAACAAATGTTAAAATTGCTTTTTGATATTGTCTTGGATGGATCATAATTACTCTTTTTGGTTCAAATGAATATTTTTTTAACAAAACAAAACAATCTACCAATCTTTCAGGAGGAATAATTAAAGCTAAAAATCCTTTTTGTTCAATAATTTTAGAACTACCTTTAATAATATCTTCTAAATTTAAAGTGATTTCATGAGTTGCTTTTAACATAGCATCAGAAATATTTTTTTTAATTTTGGTTTCTTTGCGATAAAAAGGCGGATTGCATACTATTAGGTCATATTTTTTTCCTACATTTTTTGTATGTTTTTTTCATCATTCATTAAAATCATCATTAATAACATTAATTCTTTTTTCTAAATGATTCATATTGATATTAAAATTAGCTAAATCACATGCCTCTTTTTGGATCTCAATTGCATCTATGTGAAGAAGGTCTGATCTTTGAGATAAAAAAATGGATAATGCTGCATTATTTACACCAATTTCTAAAACATCTTTTGTTTTTTTACTTAATGTTGCTAAATTAGCTAACAAAATAGTATCTACAGAATAGTTAAACATATTTTTGTCTTGATAAATAAATAAATCATTATCATAACCCAATGAATTTTTAACTCATGATTTTTTAATTTTCATACTTTCATTATATTCAAAAAGACATTAAATGAATATGCTTTTATATTAAAATATAAGCTATGGCTCAAAAGAAATCAAAATCAATTAATATTTCTCAATTTATTAATGTCCATAAATTATGCTTAGATAATGAATTAGACGTTTTCAATAAAGAACAAATTCAAAAATGAAGAGAAATTAAAAGACCTTCTATTAATCGTGTTGGATTAGAAATTATAGGTCATTTTGAACATGATGATATTGATAAAAATATTATTGGTTTTGGTACAAAAGAATCAACATTAATGAATACTATACCTAGAGAAGAATTGGAAAATAATTTAAAAAAAATTTTTGAATACCTACCACCTTTAATAATTTGTTCTAGTGGTGTAAGTGAAAATAATAAAAAATTAATTTTAAAACATGCAAACAACACAGAAACTCCTGTGGTTTTTGTAGATACTAAATTATCATTTATTACTACAACTGTTGGAATTTATATTGCAGAAAATTTTGCTCCTGAAGATTTTGTTCACGGATCATTAGTTATTATTAATGGAGTAGGTGTTTTAATAATTGGAGATAGTGGTGTTGGTAAATCAGAAGCTGTTTTAGAACTAATTCAAAGAGGTCATATGTTTGTTTCTGATGATTCTGTAATTATTAAAAGAATAGGAAATAGTTTCATAGGTGTATCGCCT
The DNA here is from genome assembly GCF_045276925.1 of Metamycoplasma sualvi. Taxonomy (GTDB): domain Bacteria; phylum Bacillota_I; class Bacilli_A; order Mycoplasmatales; family Metamycoplasmataceae; genus UBA710. Next base: position 33,901 of record NZ_CP174167.1, on the reverse strand, counting down.
GAAATTACTAAAAATATACTAGAAGCTCGAGGTTTAGGTTTAATTAACATTAAATCAATTTATGGTGAAAAATCAGTTAAAGATAAAACAAATATTGATTTAGTCATTGAATTGAAAAAAGATGAAAATACTAATTTTGATCGTTTAGGTAATGAAAATTACTTTTATAATGTATTAAATGGTAAAATTAAAAAGATTTTAATTCCAATTAAATTGGGAAGAAACACTGCATCTTTAATAGAAGTTGCAACATCTTTATATATATCTAAAAAAGATGGTGTAGATGCATTCCAGCAAATACAAGAAAGGATTAAAAATGAACAATAGTGCTCCTAATTTGCCTTTGATAACTCCTGGTGGAAGTCCATTAACATTATTTGGTGATTTTAGAGTTTATACATTTACTATGTTATTAGGAATAATAGCATCTATTTTTTCAATTTTATACTTTTGAAAAAAAAATAGGTTTTCAGTAGATATTTTATTAATTCTAATCATTATTACTATCCCTTCTGCTTTGATAGGGGCCAGATTATTCTGAATTATAGAAGTTGCTATTAGCAATAAAAACAATGGATCTTTAGATAGGTGATGAGCAATATGAGAAGGTGGACTATCAATCCAAGGAGGAGTGCTATTACCAACAATTTGTGATCTGATTTATCTAAGAAAAAAAAGAACAGTAATAGATATTAGAAAAGCTTTTGGAATCATTTTACCTAATGTTTTATTAGGTCAAGCTATTGGTAGATGAGGAAATTTTGCAAACCATGAATTGTATGGTGGAATATGCAGTTTTGATTCTATTAAATGATTAGGAGAAGGAATAGCATTCAATATGTATATTGATGGAAGCTTTAGAATTCCTCTTTTCTTAATTGAATCATGTACTTCAATAATTGGTTATTTAATACTTGTATGAGGAATTCTACAATTCAATCTTTTAAGACCAGGATCAACAGGAGCATTATATTTAATTTGATATGGATTAATTAGAACAATTTTAGAACCATTTAGAGATCCAGCAGATTTTGAAATGTGATATTTAATGTTGGCTATAGCTTCATTTGTAATTGGTTCTTTATTATTGTTATATTTTGAAATAACTGGAAAAAAAATATATCAAAAAATACGTTACAAAAAACATTCATACTATTACTTCAATACAAAAGTGCAAATTGTTAGTGCTAATACAAGTTTAAAATGAATTAATGGATAATATTTAACTTAAAAAGTTATAATTATTTATAAATATAGGTGGTTTAATTAAATGGAATATAAAAGAATATTATTAAAACTTTCAGGAGAATGATTAGCAAATAGAGAAAAAAAACTATCTATTGATTATGACCTTGTTGTTAAACTTGCAGAGCAATTAAAAGAAATTGTTAAGCAAAAAATTCAAATAGCAATTGTTGTTGGTGGGGGTAATTTATGAAGAGGTGCTTCTGCTGAAAAAAACGGGATTCCTAGATCTAAAGCTGATTACATAGGAATGATTGCAACAATTATGAATGCTTTAGCTTTAGAATCAATATTTGAAAATTCATGTGGCCTAAAAGCTAAAGTGATGTGTTCTGTAAATATTGATCAAAAAATTGCAGAACCATTTAATTTAGAAAATGCTAATAAATACTTGGAAAATGGTGAAATAGTAATTATGGCTGGTGGAATTGGAAGACCTTATTTCACAACAGATACAGCAGCTACTTTATTGGCATCAGAAATTAAAGCTGAAGTGTTATTATTAGGTAAAAATGGAGTTGATGGTATCTATGATTCAGACCCAAAAATCAATCCAAATGCTGTCCATTTTGGAGAAATCGGTTATGATGAAATTCTAAAAAGAAAATTACAAGTTATGGATTCTACCGCTGTTGCAATGGCAAAAGATAATAATATTAAATTATTAGTATTTAATGTAGGAGGAGAAAATTCTATTGTAAATGCAATTAAGAAAAATGGTAAATTTACAATAGTTAAAAGCTAAATATATGGAATTTAATGTTTATAAAGAAGAATTTGTGTTAAGTTGTGAAGAAGCTATAGAACAATTAGAAAAATCTTTATCTAGAATAAATTTAGGTACAGCTAACCCTCAATTATTTTCAGTTTTAAAAGTAATGTATTATGATACACCAACACCAATTGGTGACATTTCTTCTATAACTCACCCTGAAGCTCAACAATTAATTATCAAACCTTTTGATAAATCACTTAATAAGGATATTTATAATGTTATTTTAAAACAGAATTATTCGATTACAGTTCAGGATGAAGGAGATAAATTAAGAATTATTTTCCCACAATTAACAACTGACAAAAGAAAAGAAGCCATTAAAAATTTATCTTCTTATAAAGAACAAGGAAAAATAAAAATTAGAAATAATCGTCAAAATATTTTAAAGAAAATAAAAAATGATAAAGAACTTACTGAAGATATGGAAAAGCAATATCAAAATGAAATTCAAAAAATTGTAGATCAATATAATAATAAAATTGATTTATCAATAAAAAACAAAGAAGATCAATTAATGAAAATGTAAATAACTATGAACAATATTAAGAAAAATCCAATATTAATAAAAATTTTATATGCTCTTATTATTGCATTAATTGCAATAACTTGTTGATCTCTAATTGGTTGATTAGATGATAAACTTTCAGCAAAAATTATTGGATTTATTCTTTATTTATCATTAATTTCATATGCTTTATATGAATATGCCAAAATTCTTCCCTTGCCTAAATGAACTCGTTATTATTTTGCTCTCTTATCTCTAATTTCTTTTTTTAGCCCTTGAGATGATACCCATGGATGATTTTTAAATTCGAATTCTGCTATAAACATCATAAGAAAGCAATATGAATACCAATTGTTTGGTATTCCAGGTTTAGGATTTTTAGCACAAGCTATTCTTGTTCTTATTCCTTTTTTATTTAACAAAAATAATTTAGGCATCAAAAATGTTTGATATTACTTTATTTCTTATATTGTTGTTATTGTTTTCACAATTACAGGAAAATCAATTTTAATTGTTAATGGTGACTCACCAATTTTTATTTTAATCTTATTTATAGGTCCAATTATTTGTGATACTTTTGCATATTTTGGTGGTTTATTATTTGGTAATAAAATATTTTCTAGAAAACTAGCACCAAGAATTTCTCCTAACAAAACAATTGAAGGAGCAATTTCGGGATATATAATGACATGATTAATTTTGTTTTTAATTTTTTATTTTGCAGATTTTAGAGGATTAGAACATGTGGATAGAAATATTTTATTAATTGTAGTCCCTCTTACACTTCCTATTGTTGCTATTATTGGAGATTTATCATTTTCTTGAATTAAAAGATTTGTTAAAATTAAAGACTTTTCAAATATAATTCCAGGTCATGGAGGAATTTTAGATCGTATAGATTCTGTTTCATTAGTTTGTTTTGTTTATTTAACAATATTTATTTTTGTGTAAATGGAATCTTTTACAAGATATATGGTGCCGTTTACAAGAATTGAACTTGCGACCCCTTCCTTACCATGGAAGTGCTCTGCCACTGAGCTAAAACGGCATTGAATTATGTTTATAATTATAAATATTTTGCAAAAAATAAAGTTAAATTATTAAAATATATTGTATTATGGAACAAAAAAAGGCAAAAAAGACAATAACTCTTTCAATTAAAATTGTAGATAATAAAACTAAAAATGTAGAAAATATTAAAAATATAGAAATAACTACTAAAACTTTTGAATATATGAAAAGACATCCTAATCCTTTCTATCAACCCGAAATGAATACTAAGGAATTTCAAGATAATGATCAAAATACAAATATTATTGTTACAGCGGATGCAAAAGATGAAGAATCAATCACTAAAAAAGATTGATTATGTATTTTTAAAAAGTTATGAAAAAATAAAATAATTTCTTTTAAACAATTTTAAAAAAAAAGAAAAGAAATCAAAAAATCTAATAAAAATTAATGTGCTAAAAAGCACATTTTATTTTCTAAAACTAATTTTTTATTAATTATTTTTTAAATATAGTTTGAGCTAATATAGCATCTCCAAGAGATGTTGAATATTTTCTTTTTAACACAAAATTATAGAATAGGATCAAATATGCTATCTATTAAACTTGCTCTTAATGAATTATCCTTAACTGAAAAAATAATATCTTTGTTTTCTGTTATTTTATTTTTGATTCATTATTCATTAATGCTTTCATGATTTACATTTAACGAAGAATCACGAAGAGCAAAAGAATTCATAGTTAATTCTAAAATTGCATTTGATGTTGTATCTTCAATTTGATTATTACTTCTAAAACTATTAAATACTAATGGAGTTAATAGTAATGTTGATGTTGATAATATTAAAATTAGATAAGTTTTTCTTTTCATATAGACCTTCTATATTAGAAGCTTTCCATATATTTATAATTACATAATTATTTCACTTAAATAAAAAAACTCTAAATCGTAATGATCTAGAGTTTTGTATTTTTAATGTAATTTACAAATTAACTAACAATAAAGTTTTGTTTTTGTCATGCTTCATATTTTTCAATTGAACCAAATTTTTTAATATTAATTCGATCTTCAATTAATGTTGTTCCATATGATAAAGCAATAAAGATAATTAATGTTATAACTAACATGACTCTACTTACAATAATATCCACAAATACACCTTCAACTTCAGGAGCTTCTACTGCAGCTTGATCTAATTGAGCAATTAATAATAAATCAAGAATTGGAATTAATATTGTAACTGTTAAAGCTAATCCAACAATAATTACAGCAACGATTGCCATTGGAACAAAATAAGATTTTTGATCTGTTTGAACTTTTTTAGTTTTTCTATTTTTAATTCCTCCATAGATTGCTGCTGTAATAAATCCAAATGTAAATAAAGCAGTTCATGTTCCCATTAAATCAGCAAATGTATATAATTTTCCCATTCCTGATCCGTATGATGTACCATAGTTATCAATATAAGCTAAAGCACCAATTAATGTAAAGACAATAACTATTGGTATTGTAATAACAAATGAATACATGATACCTATTTTAGGTTTATTTTCATTTAATTTATCTTTATATTTAATTGAAAAAGGTAATTCTCCTTCTTTAATTAAATCTTCTGTAAATCTTGGTGCTCACATTGCGAAACCATTAATAATTCCTAACACACCAATTGCTATCATAATGTTTATAATTCCAAATAATATTCTTCCAGTATCTTGCATAACATCGATCATATAAATTAACATGTTTGAAAATGAACCACCATTAATTGACATTGATATTGCAATGATTAAGTAGATAACTGTTGTAAATACTAATCCTAATAAAATAGCCATCGGTGTTTTTTTAGGTTCTTCCATTTCTGATTGAATTCCTGCAGCTACATAGAAACCATCATAAGCAAAGAAGATTGCACTAATTGCTAAAAACATTCCTAAACCTGGAGCAAATGAACTTAAGCTTCCTCCAGCTGCTAGATCAGCTGTTGGTTTTTGCACACCAATAGAAACTTCATTTCATCCACCAGCTTTCATACCTACTAATACAAATCCCATAATAGCAACAAATGCTAAAGGTAAGAATTTAATATAAGTAACTATTTTGTTTTGAATATTTCCTACTTTAGAACTAATTCCTGAAACATAAATAAAATAAACAGATATTGCAATTGAAATAATTGTTCAAATTAATCAATCAACAGGAGTTCCAAAATTATATGCAGACATATCTGCATTAACTAAAGCTCCAATACCATCCTGTAACGACATAATTACATACAATGGCATGAAAAAGTAAGTTAATGGTAAATAAATATAAAACATAAAGTTTTTAGAAGCTTTAAAAGTTGTTCGACTATTAAATACTTTTGTTCATCCAAGTACTGATAAGTTATCATTACGTGCAGATGAAATTTCAATCAATGCTAAAGCCATAGCAATAACTGAAAAAGCTGCTATGATTCAACAAAAGATTGCTAATATTAATGAATTTTGAGAATTATCTAGTACACTTTTTGATTTAAAAAATATACCAGCACCAATTGATGATCCCATCACAACTAAAATAGCTGAGAAAAAAGAGATCTTTTTACTTTTTGATGCTTGAGATATTCCCTCTTTTTTTTCTTTTTTTGCCATAATTTTTTCCTTAAATAATATAACAATATAATTTTATAATATATTTTTATAACGTTAAGCTACAATTTTTGTACCACTTTTACCTTCAAGTGCATCTTCAACTTTTGTTAAATCAGCAATAATTGCAGATTTATTTTTTCCTGAAGAAACAAAGTTAATTGCAGCTTGAATTTTTGGTAACATTGATCCTGGTGCAAATTGATTTTCTTTAATATATTGTTCTAATTCTTTTAAATTTGTAGTTACTAATGCCTTTTGATCTGGTTTACCATAGTTTACATACACATGATCAACAGCTGTTAAAATGATTAAAGTATCAGCATTTACTAAAGAAGCAATTTTAGCTAATGCAAAATCTTTATCGATAACACCATCTACACCTTCATATGCATTATTTTTTTCTATAATAGGTATTCCACCACCCCCGCCAGTAATTACAATAGTACCTCTATCTACATTTTCTTTAATGGCGTTAATTCCAATAAAGTCAATAGGTTTTGGTGAAGGAACAACTTTTCTATATCCTCTACCTGAATCTTCAACTATTGTTGAATTAGGATTATTTTTTATTGCTTCTTCTTTTGAAGCATAAAATGGTCCTACAGGTTTTGTTGGATTTTTAAATGCTTTATCATTAGGATCTACAATAGTATCTGTTAATAAATAAACAACATCTTTATGAATTTTTTCTTTTTTCAATTCATTTGCTATTGCAGTTAACATGTGGTATCCAATGTATCCTTGACTCATACCACCAGCTTCTGCAAAAGGAATTAAAGGTGTTTTATCATTAGATTTTTTAGCATCTGCAAAAGCATTAAAAATCATTCCTACTTGTGGTCCATTACCATGACCAATGATAACATCATGACCTAATTTTAATAATGAAACAATTTTTTTAGCTGGAATTTTTACTAATTCTTTTTGTTCTTCAGGATTATTTCCTAAAGCATTTCCACCTAAAGCAATAACAATTCTTGACATAAATTAGTATCCTATTGTTGCTAAAATAATTGCTTTAATAGAATGCATTCTATTTTCAGCTTGATCAAATGCTTTATTATATAATGATTGGAACACTTCATCTGTTACTTCAATTTCACCATTTTTAACAATTGGATATTTTTTACCTAATGTTTGAGCAACTTCTTTCGAGAAAGAAGTGTGGTCATCATGAAAAGCTGGTAAACAGTGCATAAATATTACTGATTCTTTAGCAGCTTTCATCATTTTCATATCAACTTGGAAATCTTTTAATTCTCCAATTCTTTGGTCAAATAATTCAAATGGTTCTCCCAATGACACTCAAACATCTGTATAAATAACATCAGCGTTTTTGGCAGCTTTAATTTTGTCATCACTAAATTCCAATGATCCACCATTTTCTTTAAATAATTTTTGACATTTGTCAATAACTTTTTTATCCATTTGATCTTTATATTTTTTAGGACCACATAGAACAACATTCATTCCTGTAAATGCTGCTCCAATCATTACTGAATATCCCATGTTGTTTTTGTAATCACCAACAAACACAACTTTTTTACCTTTTAAATCACCTAATTTTTCTTTCATTGTCATGTAATCGGCAATTATTTGTGTTGGATGTTCTGCATCAGTTAAACCATTTCATACTGGTACACCTGAATATTTTACTAATGCATCAACATCTGATTGAGCAAATCCTCTAAATTCAATTCCATCATAGAATCTTCCTAAAACTTTGGCTGTATCTTCGATAGATTCTTTTTTACCAAAGTTTGATCCTGAAGGTCCTAAATATGTAACTCCAGCACCTAAATCTGATGCTGCAACTTCAAATGAACATCTAGTTCTTGTAGAATCTTTTTGGAATAAAATAGCAATATTTTTTCCTACTAAAGGTCTAAATGCTGGTTGCAAACCTTGATATTTTGATTTTTTTAAATCTAAAGATAAATTAATTAAATAATTTACTTCATCTGTTGTGAAATTTAATAATGAATCTAAACTTCTTCCTCTTAAATTAACTGGCATAATACACTTCCTTTTACTTTTATTTATTTTTTATTTTTTTAAATTTTCTCTATATAAAGGCATAGACATACATCTTGCAGATCCCATACCTAATGATAATTGGTTACCTTCAAAAGTTAAAACTTTAATTCCTGCTTCTGTTAAAGCTTTGGCAGTTTTGACATTTCTGTCATAACCAACAACAACTCCTGGTGTAATAACTAAATAGTTTGTTCCATCAAAATGAGTTTCAATATTAATGTCAATTTCATTTGCATTTTTTCCTGCAATAGGTATTAATATTGGTTCTTCGCCTATTATTGATTTCAACATATCTTTTAATGATGAATTTTTTTCAACCATTTTTAAATCATTTTTAGTTAAATCTAATTCTCAGAATTTTAATACTGATAACATATTAGGTGAATATAAAAATTTATTATGATCTAACATTGTTAATCATGTATCTAAATGCATTAAATTTGGCATTGGTGGCACATTAATTGCAATAATTTTTTCAAATTTACATTCCGGATCATTTTTAATGTTTTTTGCAATTGATAATATAGCTTCATGATTTGTTCTTTCGCTATTACCAATTACTAAAGTTTTTTCATTATAAATAAAAATATCACCACCTTCTATTGTTCCTTGCGATTTGTTTGAATCGCTGGAATCAAAGAAGCGTGGTGTATTTTTATATTTAGGATGATGAGAAAAAATTAATTTAGAAAAAATTACTTCTCTTCTTCTTGTAGCATATTTCATTGAATTTAATGAAATACCGTTACCTATTGAAGCAAATGGATCCCTTGTGAAATATAAATTAGGCATAGGGTCTACAACTAATGCTTTTTCTTGTTTTATCCCTATTTCTTCAGCAAGAACTCCTGACATCATTCTTCTAATCATTTCTTTAGAATTTTTAGAAGAAACAATAAATTTTTTCACTTTTTCTCTTAGTTCTTTATTTAATTTTGGTTCAGATTGGTCTAACCATTCCTCAATAAATTGATCTTTGGTTTTATCATCTAATTGATCATAAGTTTCAGCAGCTAAGTCTGATAATTGAATGACTTTAACCCCTGAATCTTCAAGTATTTTACAAAAAGCTTTATGTTCTTTTATTGCTTCATCAGGTTCTAAAACAGCTGAAAAAAGCAACTCATCCAATCTTTCCGGAGATATTCTCCGGATTTCATCTCCTGGTGTATGGACTAGAACTTCTTTTAAAGCTCCAATTTCACTATAATTATTAATATTATTTCTCATAAGAAAAATACCTCTTTTTTTTCAGTTTGTGTACATTCTCAAATAATCTTATTTTGATTATGTAATTAATGCTAAAAACAAAAGTTAATCTAAAAACTATAATATTAAGATAAATAAAAAATTAAAATTTAAATTTAAGATAAATACATTCAAAATAAAATTATTTTTTTAATGTACAAAATAAATTTTAATACTATTTTTATAATTTTTTATTTATTTTTATTTACTTTTTTTAGAAAACTAAATCTTTTGTTCTTATATGTCTTTACACTTCTTGTATATTTACATTCTGGTCAAGTTGAACAAGAGATGAATTCTTCTTTATTTTTCTTTGAAGTTTTATAGATTAATGGATTACCACATTCAGGGCAATTTTCACCTACAAAACGATCTAATAAAACAGTTCTTTCTAATGTTGATTCTGCAGTTTTAAAAGAATTATCAAATCTTTCTCAGAAAGATTGCATTAAATGTTTATAATCTATTTGTCCCTCGGCAATCAAGTCTAAGTCAGCTTCTACTCTAGCTGTATATCCTTCAGTAATTTCATTAGGAAAACCTTCTATTAATTTTGTAATTACAACTTCACCAAATTCTGTTGATTTTAAAGAATTACCTTCTTTAACTACAAATTTACGATCTAAGATTTTTTCTACTGTAGTTGCAAAAGTTGAAGGACGTCCTACTTTAATTTCATCTAATTTTTCAATTAAAGATCCATCTGTATAATGTGCAGGTGGTTTTGTTTCATGATCCAAAGTTAAATATTCTTGAACATCTACTAAATCATTAATATTAAATTTTGGTAATTCTTTTTCTAAATCTTTTTGAGATAAAACTAAATATCCATCAAAGATAACTTTTGAAGATGATAATTTAAATTTATGATTATTATTTTCTAATTCATATCTTAATATTTCTCTAACAGGAACTGTCATTATTGCTTTCATTGTTGTATATCAAATAATTGAATATACTTTATATTCATAAGAAGATAATTGATATTTTTTAGCTGCTTGCTCAGGATCTAAACTAATATCTGTAGGTCTTATTGCTTCATGGGCATCTTGATCTCCACTAAATCCTTTAATATCATTTGCAACATATTGTTCTCCATATTTATTTTTAATAAAAGCTCTTGCTTTTACTAAAAAAGTTTCTGATAATCTTGTTGAATCTGTTCTAGGATATGAAATTAAACCGCCATCTCCAAATCCTTCATATAATTTCTGCGCTGCAGATTGAACGGCTTTTGAAGACATGTCTGCTTTTTTGTATAACAGTGATTGTTTTAAAGGGCTAATTTTAGCATCACTTTTTTTAGTTAATTTAATATCTGTTACTTTTAATGGACCTGATAATTCAGATAAAATTTTTTGAGCTTCCTCGCGATTTATTCATTCTTTATTTTCAAATTCTCCATTTGGGTTGTAATAAGTTGCACTAATATTTTCATTGATTTTTGCCTCAATAGTTGAATATAAAACAGGTTGAAATTCTCTAATTTCTTTTTCTCTATCTACTACTAATTTCAATGCAATTGATTGCACTCTTCCAGCAGTTGGTTTTTCTGGATAATTTGACATTTTTTTGATCATTAAATTAGTTAATCTAAAGCCAATAATTCGATCTAACATTCTTCTAGATTTTTGTGCTTTTACTAAATTTTCATCAATTGTGGTCGGATTTTCAATAGATGCTAATATTGCATCTTTAGTAATCTCATTATATTTAATTCTTTTATATTTATTTTTTATATCTAAATACTCTACTAAATTATCACCTATTGCTTCACCTTCACGATCAGGGTCAGTTGCTATATAAACAATATCGGCTTTTGTGGCATCTTTTTTTAATTCGGCAACTATATGTTTTTTTTCTGGTTCTATTTTATATTTAGGTTCTCAATTTTCAAAATCAATTCCTAAATTCTTTTCTCCACCTGTCATCATTTTTACAATATGACCAACAGATGCTTTTACTTCATAATCATCACCAAGATATTTCTGAATTGTTTTTACTTTATTTGGAGATTCCACAATTACTAGATATTTCATACTAAAATACTTCCTTAATTAATTTAAGCAATAATTTATTATATATAAAGATTTTGAAAATAAATAAATTTAATTTGTTGCACAGTAAAAAACAGATTAATGTAAATTAAAAATAATATTAAAATATTAATCTCTAATAAGTGCGGCCTTTTTTACAATTTCTAAAATTTCTTTTTCATCATATATAATGGCACCAGATGCTTTTTTATGACCTCCGCCATTATATTGATGTGCTAATTGAGCAATATTAAATTTATTTGATCTTAATCTTACTCTTATTGATTTATCAACATTTTGAATAAAGAAAATTCAAATATCATAACCTTCAATGTTGGCTAAAAAATCAACACGATTTGTATTATTATCTTTTAATTTTAATTTTTTAATATCATGATAAGAAATAAAACAATAAATTACATTTTTATGTGTTTTATAGTTGGATAAAACATATTTGTTAAATTCTAATTCACTTATTGTTCTTAGAGATAAATTTTTATGTAAATCAAAAACCTTAAAATTAGATTCTAATAATCATGAAACTAATGCATGAGTTCTTGCTGTTGTAGTATCATAAAAAAATCTACCACTATCTGTATAAATTCCTAAATAAAGAAATTGACTTATCTTCTTATCTAATGATGATGGGGCTATTAATTTAATTAAATCTGCAATTTGTTCTGCAGAAGCAGAATATGTGGGATCAACAAATCTTAATTTGTAATTAATATCATCTTTTTCAGGATGATGATCAATTCTAATTAATGTTTTTAATTTATTTTCTAATATTAATTCATTACAAATAATTCTATTTGCATAATTAGCATCAACAACAATACCTAAAGCTTTACTTAAAATTTTATTTGAAGGTATCTTATTAAATTTTCAATTTAAAAAAGGGAATAAGTTTTCGTTAGAACCAACAGCATATATGGTTTTATTTGGAAACATTTTTTTAATCCATAATTTTAAAGCTTGTTGTGAGCCCAAACAATCACCATCAGGTCTTTGGTGGTGAAAAATTACAATATATTGATGATTTTTTATTTCTTGTAAAAATTGTTTAGCAAAAGTTTTCATAGAATTATTTTTCATTTTTAATCCTTTCTCAATATTGATTCATTTTTGTTTCTATATCATTTTTAGAAGGATGATAATACTTAGTTCCTTTTAAAGATTTTGGTAAATACTCTTGTTGGACTCAATGGTGTGGAAAATCATGAGGATATTTATAATCACCATAACCTAATTTTTTATGAGATTTATAATGATTATCTTTTAAATGATTTGGTATATCAGATGCTCTGGAATCTTTTAAAGCTGCTGAAATAGCTAAATATGCAGAATTTGATTTGGGTGATAAACATAATTCAATAACAATTGTCGCAAGAACTTGATGGGCCTCTGGAAATCCTAATCTTTCTGCTACATCAATTGCATTTTTAGTTCTACTGATTAAATTAGGATTAGCTAGTCCCACATCTTCATATGCCATTGCTAATATTCTTCTTGCAATAGAATTTAAATCACCAATTTTAATTAATTGAGCCAAATAATAAATTGCAGCATCACAATCACTTCCTCTTAATGATTTATGAAAAGCTGATAGTAAATTATAAAATTCATTACCATAACTAGAACCTATTACTTTTGTGTGAGGTAATAATTTTTCTAAATTTTCATTTGTAATAGTATTAGTTTCATAAATTTTGTAAATAAGATCAATAATATTAATACTTGATCTTAAATCAGCCCCAGAAGCTAATACAATTTTATTAATTTGTTCAGATGTCAAAGGCATATTAAATTTGGAACAAATTTTATGTAAAGCTTCTTCCATTTCTTGAATAGATATAGGTTTAAATTCTAAAATAAAACATCTGCTTCTAATTGCGGGGTTTACAACAAAATATGGATTTTCAGTTGTAGTAGCAATAATTATTAAATTATTTTTTTCTAAATAAGGTAATAAAATGTCTTGTTTGTCTTTATTCATTCTATGAATTTCATCAATGATGATAACAATTTTTTTAGTATTGCTTATTTTATTTAAAATATTTTCTAAATCTTGTTTAGTATTTTTTGTTGGATTAAAATAAAAATGTTTTAATTTCAATTGCTTACAAATGACAAAAGCTAATGATGTTTTTCCAATTCCTGGTAAACCGAAAAAAATTAAGGAATAGATAACTTTTTTTTCTATCATTTTTTGAATAATACAATTAGAACCCACTAAATGTTTTTGACCAATAATATCATCTATTGTCTCTGGTATTAAAATACTTGATAATAATTGATTCATATTATGATTATTTTAATAAAAATAAATTTTATTTATTAATAAATAAACTTGAAACGTTATAATTAATTATGTTACTTAAAGTAACCGAACTAAAAAGGTTTTTCTAAAAATAATTATATTTTAATTATTTACCTTAAGGTCGAGCCACATTTAAGACAATTTAAAATATTTTTTAAATAATTTATTTGTATATCTTTAAATGTTGCTAACATTAGATTTAAATTGCGCTAAAGGAGAAATAAATACATGATTGCAATTATCAAAACTGGTGGTAAGCAATTACTTGTGAAAAAAAATGATGTTATCTTTGTAGAAAAAATTGAAGGAAAAGAAGGGGATAAAGTTAATTTTGATCAAGTTCTTTTAATAGGAGATAAAATTGGTACTCCTATTGTTCAAGGAGCAAATGTTACAGGGATAATTGAAAAACAAGGAAAAAGTAAAAAAATTATTGTTTATCGTCACAATGCTAAATCAACACACAAAAGAAAATTAGGTCATCGTCAACCTTATACTAGAGTAAAAATAGAAGAATTAAAGGGATAGAATAGAGGTGAAAAGCTATGGCAACACATAAGGCTGCAGGTAGTAGTAAAAATAATAGAGAATCACATAGTAAGAGACTAGGTCAAAAATTAAGTGATGGTCAATACACAAATGCTGGGCAAATTATTTTTAGACAAAGAGGTACAAAAATTCATCCAGGAAACAATGTAGGTATTGGTGGAGATGATACATTATTTGCTTTAATTAGTGGATATGTGAAATATGAAACAAAAAGAAATAGAAAATTTGCTTCAGTATATAGTGAAAAAACAATTACTAAATCAAATAAACAAAAATAGTTGTTAGTCAATTATTATTTATATAAAATAAAAAACCACAATTAAGATTAATCATATAATTTATGAAAAATCAATTGTGGTTTTTATTAATTAATTTTTTTATAATTCAACAACTTTGTATTTATTTCCCATTGAAGGATCAACAATAAAGTGAATTGGAGTTGCAATATTATTGCTATCAACAAAACTTTGTGAGTACTCTCATTCTACTTTTGCCCCATCATTATAGTACATGATTACTTTTCTAGGATATAACTTAGCTTCTATTCTATTTCTTGATTCAGAAAGTTTAACTAATTGATATTCTAATCTAATATCAATAAGGTTACCCATTGTTGGAAGGATTCCTTTTGGTGTTTGATTTTTAAAATCATCTCATGTCATAGATTTTCATATACTTCTGAATAGCATATTATAATATATATTTTTTGATTCTAAATCTTTATTATTTATACATGTTGATAATTGTACATAAACCGAATCATCAGTAGCATCAATATATCTTGGTCTTGCATATAATGTGTAATTATTATATCCTGGAATATGGTATTGACTATTTTTATTATTTAGTGGTTCTATTTGTTCATAATACATTAGCGGTGGAATTCTTTTTCTTAGTTCAAACATATTTGTTAAATCAGTATAAATTCCTATGTTTTTATTACTTACAGGTGTTTTTCATATATTGTGTAATCCTAAATTTTTAATTCTATTGTCTTGTGATATAGCAAAAGTAATTATTGTAGGATCTAAGATATTTTTTCATTTAATACTCATAGTGAATTTATCATAATTACTTCCTACTAAATCTCCTGCGGTTACACTTTCAATAAAATCTACTTTAGCTAATAAGTAAGAATCATTGAATATTACATCTTTATTAGTATAAATAACATCTCTTGTTAATCCTCTTTGAATATCTTCAATTGATAAATTTATGGCACTTCCTAATCCTTTAAATGAATCCACATAAATTGTAGAATTTAATGGAGTTAAAGCTAAAAGTAAAGAATTGTCAATTAAAATAACTTTTCCAATACTTGAATTAGTATCTTTAGAAAAAATTAATTCATAAGATGATGAAGATTGTTGAATTGAATTGTAAGATAGATTAATTACTTTATTTACAACTCTTGAACTTGATGATATTTCTTGTTCAAAAGTCAATTCAACATTTGTTGCAAATACTTTATATCTATCAATTTTGCCTTCTACTGGTTGAACTTTAAATGTTACATTAAAGTTAGAAATATATTGAGATACATTTTTAAGATTTGAGAATAAGTTATCTCAATTTTTTCTAAATAAAATTAAACTAAGAGCATTTTTAAATTCTTTTGTTTTACCTTTTAGATCAAAACTTCAAATTAATTGATCATTATCAATTTTTGATTGGAATAGATTTTTTCTATCTAAAACATAATTTGTCATATAAAAATCTTTTTGACTATTAACATAATTATTTTGTTGATCTAAAATATAATTTGAAATTGCTTCCATAACTTTTGTTTTATCAGTAATATATGATGATATATTAATTGCTTGACCTACTCCTAAAGGTCAATTTTGCAACTCATATAGTGATGCAGATTCTGGAATAATAGAAAAACTTGAAACATTTAATACAACATTATTATTAATGGTTATCTGAATATTTGCATTATTTTCATTGTTAGATCCAAAAACAGGAACAAAAACTAAATTTGTTATTTTGTCTACAGTTAATTTATCTTGCCCAGATAAAAATAAAATATTTTTATTTTCTACAATTCATTCTTTTGTCATTTTTCTAATAGCTTCATCAACTGTTAAATTTTCTAATTTAAACATTGATGATGTTAAGTTTCAATTAGGAACTAATAATAAAGATTCTTCTCCTGGTTTTTCTACTGGTGGTACTTCAGGATTATTAGGAGTGTTGTTATCAGGATTATTAGGAGTATTGTTATCAGGATTATTAGGGGTGTTGTTATCAGGATTATTAGGGGTGTTGTTGCCAGGTGTGTTAGGATCATTAGGTAAATTAGAAGAATCATCTCCTACACTATTATTATTTGAAACGCTTGATGAAGCATTTAAACCAAAAGTTATTCCTAAAGTTGCCATTGTTGCAACTGAAAAAATGGAAAATCCAATGAAATATTTTTTTAAACCTTTTATTAACATGCGACATCTCCTATATATTTAATATCATCTTGATGACTTAACTTATTATATCAAATTTTTTGATATTGGTTATTAACGTGGAAGAGTTATTTTTTCGTTTTATTTTATATAAAATAAATTTCTACTTTCTGAATAATTAATAACCATTTAATTTTTTTTGAAATGCTAATGTTAATTTTGATAATGTTTCTTTATCAATAGGTGATAAATTCTTTACATAAATCCCTAATTGTTCATTAGTAGAAGAAACTTGGAAAATAGATCTAGCTATTTCATCATATGTTTGTGTTTCTTCGTCATAAAAATAATTTTTATAAATGTAATCGTATGCTGATTTTGCAGTCGGAGTATAGTTTACATAATCAAAAATTCTCAATATTACATTATCTTGATAAATTGTTTCAGGATTTGATTTGTTTAATTCTTCTTCAGTTACAAAAATATCTTTAAAAATAATGTCATTAAAGTATTCTAATAATTTTTTTTGTTCATTATCATCAATAGAGGAAGATATTACAAAACAATCTAAAATTCTTACAGTATATTTGGTTCTAATAATTCTTAATCTATCTCCATCTGTTATAGCACTAAAATTATCATGACCATAATAAGCATCTAAAGCATCACCATTGTAAATAAATGCTGCATCAATTTTTGAGGTAGGATTAATTAAATTATTTAAAATAATATCTGAATCTGAATCAAATAAATTTCTTTTAATATTACTAATTGATGCTCCTGTGCCTTCAAAAATCATGTTTGCAAAATTATTGATTAATTCCAAATAATTTTGACTAGTAATTGTTGTATCTCAATTATTTTCAGGATTATTAATTGAAGAACCTAAAGCAATATTTTCACGTTCATTTTTTGTTCATTGAATTTGAATATCATTTAATTTTCCGCTTAAAGCATTTAAAGCTTCTACTAAAGTAGGTGCTTGATTAAAATTAAAAGGATCATTAGGCATATTTATTTCATTAAATATTTTAGAAGTATCATATGCTAATAATTTATCATTAATGAAATAGGGAATAACAAAATCACTAAAACTAAAAATGTAATCTTTACCATACTCATTACCATACATTTTTCGTAGTAATTCTTGATCTAAATAAGAATTAAATGAATTCATTTGTTCAACTGCTTCTGGGGTAAAATAATCCTCTCAAGGATTTTTTATTTGTTTATTAATTTGTTCCATTTTTTTTCTTAAAGGACTTACTTTCCCTTCATTAATTAAAGTAATAATTGCATAATCAGATGTTATTCCACCAATTATTTTGTTATTCTCTAAAGCAAATTCAAAACTATTAACATCACCATATTCTTTATATGAATATTTTTTATTAATATCTTCAACTGTTTTTTCATCAAAATAAGAACTATAAGAATAAAAAGATGGCTTAAAAGGGAAGGCAATTTTTAAGCAAATGATTGTTATTATAGATGCTAATAAAGCAACAACTCCTGTTATTATTCCTATAATTTTTTTCATATTTTTCCTTTTGTTTTCTTTTTAACATGAATAAAGAAAATGATATTTGTTACAATCATTATTAATAGAATTAATGTTCCTAATGCTAAAGCTCAAGAGCGGAATTGACCTTGATACAATTCTGTTCCTATAGTTGTTGTATTCGATGTAATAGAGGTTATTATAAAATCATCAAATGAAAAAATGAAAGTAATAATGATTGTAAAAATAATTGAAGAAAACATATAAATAAAATATGTTTTAAATCATGTTTTTATTTTTGAATAACCTAAATCTCATGAAGCTTCAAATAATGATCTATTAAATTTTTCGCTTTTAGGATACATAATTAAAATTCCATAAGGAAGAGTCATTACAGTATGACCTAAAACAGTTCTCATTAGACCTTCTTTCCCTGATGATAGAGATCCAAAAACAATACCAAAAAATAAAGCCAAGCTAACACCAATAATAATATCTGGATTAATCATTGAAATATTATTATTAATAGAATTAATACTTTTTAGTAATTTATTTTTTTGTCTTCATAAAGAAAAAACAGTTAACAAAGAAATAGTAACTACTAATAAGGCTGTTAAAGAAGCTACAATAATAGAATTTAGTAATGAAAGCATAATTTTAGAAGAGAATAAATTTCTATAACTATCTCATGAAAAACCATTTCAAACAAATGAAACATATCCTTTATCTGAAGTTTTATTAAAACTAAAAATTGCCATTGTAAATAAAGGGATATATGATAATACTAAAATCAATAATAAATATGAATATTTAATAATTTCTTTAATTTTATTCATTAATACCTCCTTTAATTTTTCGATAAATTATAGGAATTGAATTAATTGCAAAATAAACAACAGAAGAACCTAATAAAGATATTAAAACAACAGATGATGCTTTTTGCATATCAAAAGGATTAGATGGATTTGATAAATCATTAACAACATTACCTATCATTTGATTACCTGCAGAATTATCTAATAATTTGTTACTTACTGCAACAGACATAATAACCAATAAAAATACAATAACAATTCCTGAACAAATAGCTTTTAAACCATATGGAATTATTACTTTTATAAATGTAAAAATTTTATTGTATCCTAAATCTTGTGATGCTTGAATCATAGATTTCGGCATCCCATTTAAAACGTTATAAAGAGGAATAATCATAAAAGGTAAAAATAAATATACAAACCCTAAATATAAATATCCTTCTGCATCAATAGGAATATCAAAAATAAGAGTTAATATTCCACGTAAAGCTAAAATCTTAACTAAAGTAAATAAAAATAGCGGAGTAACAATTAAAGATAACAAAATGAATTTAATACTTTTATTTCTGGTATTAATTAATATAAAAACATAAGGAAGAGATATTAATAAACAAATTAGAGATACAACTATTCCCATGAAAAATGATTTAAAGAAAATTTGTCAAAAATTTTGATCTTTTCACATTTCTCATTTATCATAATCTGGACCTGCTCCTGCTGGAGTTATAAAAGATAAAACTATAATGAAAATGATTGGTGTTAAAACAAACAAAGAAACAAATATTAAATAAGGTAAAAATAATAAAATATTTGATTGAAATTTTAATTTCTTTATCATATTATTTCTCCTTTTCCATTAAGTGCATAGCTGTAACTGTTCATGATATGTAAACTTTTTCTCCAATTTCATATTCACTTGAAGATTCTGCTAAAAATGTTTTGTTTTTAGTTTTAATAGTAATTAAATAATAACTACCTTCATATGTTATAGTTTCTACTTGTCCTTTAATAAGACCACTTGATTTTTTAATAACTATATCTTCAGGTCTTATTAATACATCAACTAATTCATTATTATTAAACTTGTATTTTGTTCAATATTTCATTTTTTTACCAAGCAATAAAATGATTTCTTCTTCTTGGTCAATTATTTCACCTTCTAAGATGTTGGCATCACCTATAAAATTAGCCACTCATTTATTTTTGGGATAATCATAAATTTCCTTTGATGTTCCATATTGTTCAATAACACCTTCTCTAACAATGGCAATTCTATTTGAAAGCCTTAAAGCTTCTTCACGATCATGAGTGACAAAAATGAAAGTGATTCCTAATTTTTTTTGAATAGAAGATAAAAAGATTTGCATTTGTTCTCTTATCTTCGCATCTAAAGCTGATAAGGGTTCATCTAATAATAATACAGATGGTTCAATAACTAGAGAACGAGCAAGTGCTACCCTTTGTTTTTGACCCCCTGAAAGCATATCTATAGATTTTTTTTCATGACCTTTCAAATTAACTAATTCGATAACTTCTTGGACTATTTTATTCATTTCTGCATTTGTGATTTTTCTAGTTAAATATCTTTTTTCAAATTTCTCATTCATTAAAGATGGTCAAACTTCTCAAGAAGCATATTTAAAATCCAAATCATCTAATCAATTCTGTAATTTATTTCTTTTTTTCTTAGAAATTTTTTTATTTTTTAAATCAGATTCATATTCTATTTGGATTTTATCTAATTTTTTAGTAGCTTCTAGTGCTTGTTTTGCTCATTTTTTTTGCAAGGATTTTTGTTTAGCAAAAACATTAGGTTTTATTGATGATTTAGGTAATGGAATTCTTTTTAATCTTAATCCATATTTAATATTGTTTTCTACGCTCAAATGTGGAAATAAAGCATAATCTTGAAAAATAGTAGAAACATCTCTCATGTGTGGAGGCAAATCTTTAATATCCAAACCTTTAAAAAGTATTTCACCTCTTGTGGCTCATTCAAAACCTGCAATTAATCTTAAAATAGTTGTTTTTCCTGATCCAGACGGTCCAAGTAATGTAATAAATTCACCTTGATTAATAGATAAATTTATATTTTTTAAAATTATTTTATCATCATATGTTTTAACAATATTTTTTAACTCAATAATAGGTTTTTTTTCTTCCACTTCTTCTCCACAATAAAATTAAAAAACTTTTAAAATAATATTTTATTATTTTTTATAAAAATAATATAAAAATAAATTTTGATAAAAAATCAAAAAACTCTATTTTATTATTTTTATTTCTTAAGAAGAAAAGTTTTTATGGAAATATACTAATTTTTTAATCTTTATTATTTTATTTTAATTAAAATAATATACTATGGTAGATAAAAAAAATATTAGAAATTTTGCAATCATAGCTCATATTGATCATGGAAAAAGTACTTTAGCAGATCGATTATTAGAGTTTACAAATACAATTGAATCTAGAAATTTAAACGAACAGCATCTGGATACCATGGATTTAGAAAAAGAAAGAGGTATTACCATTAAGTTAAATGCTGCTCAAATTCAATATAAAAATTATCTATTTCATATCATAGACACTCCTGGACATGTTGATTTTACTTATGAAGTTTCTCGATCTTTAGCAGCTTGTGAAGGGGCTTTATTATTGATTGATGCAACACAAGGAATTGAAGCTCAAACTTTATCTAATGTTTATTTAGCAATGGATAATGAATTAGAAATAGTTCCAATTATTAATAAAATAGATTTACCTTCAGCTGATCCTAAAAGGGTGAAAGAAGAAATTGAAAATATTATTGGCATTCCAGCAGATGATGCTATATTAATTTCAGCTAAAAATGGAATTGGAATTGATAAGGTTTTTGAAGCAATCATCAATAAAATTCCAGCTCCAAAAAATTGTGATGATGATAAACCATTAAAAGCATTAGTATTTGATTCTTATTTTGATTTTTATCGTGGTGTAATTTTATTAACTAGAATTTTTGAAGGAAAAATAGAAATAGGTGATGAATTTTATTTCATGTCTTCTAATAAAAAATTTCATGTGACAGAATTAGGAGTTAAAAAACCTCATGAAGTTAAAAAAGATATGCTTTTTGCTGGTGAAGTTGGTTGAATTGCGGCCTCTATAAGAGATGCAAAAGATGTTTCTGTAGGAGATACTATTACATTGGTTAAAAATCCTACAAAGGAATCTTTGCCAGGCTATAAAAAATTAAAACCTGTTATTTTTTGCGGATTTTATCCAATTGATACTATTGATTATGATAAGACAAAAGATGCTTTAATGAAAATATCATTATCAGATTCATCAATTACATATGAACCTGAAACATCTAAAGCTTTAGGTTTTGGTTTTCGTATTGGGTTTTTAGGTTTATTACATATGGAAATCTTAAAAGAGAGATTAGAAAGAGAATTTAATATTTCTATAATTGCTACAGCCCCTTCTGTCGAATATAAAGTTTTTTATACAAATGGAAAACATGAAATAATTGCTAATCCTTCAGATTTTCCTGACAAATCTTACATTGAATATATTGAAGAACCCTTTATTAAAGCCTTTATTATAGTGGGCGAAGAATATATTGGACCAATTATGGAGTTGTGTCAAAATAAAAGAGGAATTTATATTGACTTAGAATACATTGATAATGTAAGAAGAAAAATTGTTTATGAATTACCATTAACAGAAATTATTTTTGATTTTTTCAATAAATTAAAATCAGTATCTAAAGGTTATGCTTCTTTTGATTATGAAATAATTGGATATAGAAAAAGTGATATGGAAAAAGTTGATATTCTTTTAAATGGTGAAAAAATTGATGCTTTTTCAATGATTGTTCATAAAGATTTTGCTTACACAAGATCTAGAGAATTAACTCAAAAATTGAAAGAAGTTATTCCAAGACAAAATTTTGAAGTTCCAGTTCAAGCTGCAATAGGAGCAAAAATTATTGCTCGTGAAACTATTAAAGCTTATAGAAAAGATGTAACTGCCAAATTATATGGTGGAGATGTTACTAGAAGAATGAAATTATTGAAAAAACAAAAAGAAGGGAAAAAGAAATCTAAATTATTTGGTAGAGTAGAAGTCCCTCAAGAAGCATTCTTATCAATATTAAAAACCGATATTAATGATTAACGATATATTTTTTCAGCATTTATAACATCATATACAATGTTATTAAATTTTTCTTCATCTTCTTTTGTTTTATGATCTAATCCTAGTAAATGGACCAATCCATGAGTAAATAAAAAACAGAATTCTCTTTTTATAGAATGATTGAATTCTTCCGCTTGTTGTTCAATTTTTTCATATGATAAAACTATTTCTCCTAAAAAATTAAAACCTAATTCAGATGAAAAACTATCAAACACAAAAGGGAAAGATAATACATCTGTTTCTTTATCTATATTTCTATAAGACTTTGATATTTTTCTAATTGTTTTATTGTTAGTTACTAAAACATCAACACAAATTTTTTTGGGTAAACCCATAACTTTTTGAAATCTTTTTAAGATTTTCTTGAAATCTTTTTGAAACTGAAAATCATAATCATTATCAATTTTGATAGATAAACTCTTCATAGATAATATTAATTATATATTAAATAGTATTTGATATAACTTTTTAGGTGCGTAAAAAATTTTTACATTATATAAGGAATTGGTTTTTAAGATTTTATACAATTCATCATTTTGAAAATTAATCCTATAAATATTATCTCCTTGATTAATAAATTCAATATCATATAAATAATAATTTTGAGACTCTATTGATATTTGTAAATCTTTTGTACTATTTATGAGATTAATATTAGATGTAGAAAATCTTATTGAAAAATTTTTATAACTATCTACTTCTAAAATTGCATCTATGTTTTGTTTTGTTTCTACTTGTAATAATATTGTTATAAAAATTATAGAAATAATTATTAGTATCAATGAATATATAAAATATTTCTGTTTATACAAATAATTCAATGTTAATTTCTCTCCCTTCAAAAACATAATTATTTTGATGCGAAACTTCTATCGTTACCTTGTTTTGCAAATAATCTTTTAAAATAGGAAATAATATTTTTTTAAAATTAATGTCTATATTCTCAAATGTTTCATCTAGTAATACTAGTGAAGGATTGGATGCAAAAATCTTTAATAGATATATAAATTGCTTTTGACCCAAAGATAGGTTTTTGCCATTATCTTCTATGTTGTGATTTAATTCTAAATTCATATATTCTAATAAAATTCCTAAATTGTATTTTTCATAATTTTGCAACAAATAATTAGGATCATTATCATTAGATGAAATTAAGTATTGATATATAGTGCAGCTAGGTAAATATTCATTTGTAGAAATATAGCATATTTGTTTTCTTAATGTCTCTAAACTATAATTTAAAACATTTTGATTATTAAAATAAATTTCATTTTGATAAATTAATAAAGAAATTATCTTCATTAATGTAGACTTGCCAGTTCCATTTTTACCTATTAATTTAATATGAGAATCTATAATTAGATTTTTAATTTTTAAATTAAAAGTTCCATAATTATAATTTATGTTTTTTAATTCTATTTTTTGAATTTCTTTTGCATTTATAGAATTATTTAAATTTTTATTTTCATCAATATAAATGAAGAAGCTATTTAATGTTTCTAAATATTGATTTATAGTAGGATATTCAAATACAACATTAATTATTTCAGAAGAAGAGTTGATAAAAAAATTAAACATAGATATGTAAATAAATAAATTACCTAGAGAATAATTAGAATTGATAATTTGAATAATAGAAAATACAATTATAGAAATATTGGCAAAATTTTTAAAAGATGAATGAATTATTGAATAAATAAAATTTAATTTTAAAATTTGTTGTTCATTAAATTCTATTTGTTCCAATGAAGTTCTTAATTGATCATTCAAAAGACTTTTTGTTTTATCTAATTTAAATTGCTCAATTGAATTTACAATGTTTAAAAATATTTTTTTAAATTTAGTTGTTTCATTAAAGTTAATTAAAAATGCTTGTTTAAATTTCTTTTTAAAAATTAATGTTGCTAATACAAGTATTCCAATAACTAACAATGCAAATAAAAAGATATATAAATTTAAAATAAATAAAAACAAAAAAGTGAATATACAACAAATAAAATTTGTAAATACGTTAATAATGATATTTGCTTGGTAAGAACTAACTTTAGTTATACATTCAATATTTTTTAAATGCATACTTTCATCATAATGTAGTATTTGTTGATATTGAATACTTTCAATTTTTTTTATATATTTTTTAATGTAATATTCTCTATATTTTATTTCTATGCTACTTAATATATGCGACACAATTGTAGATAAAATATTTTTTATACAAAAAATACATAAAAAAATACAGGAAATAATTAATAAAAAATATAAATTGGATGATTGGACAAAATATTCAAAAACAATCTTTATATAGTAAGTACTAATAATAGAAAGGCATATGATAAATAAAGAAATAATCGAAAGAAAAATTTTTTCTTTTTTGTACTGTTGATCTCATAATAATAATTTATCTTCATTAATTAATACAGTTGCTTTTTTATTTGGTTTACAAACAATAATTATGTTTAAATATATTTGCAAAAAATCACTTAAAGATATCTTCCTTTTGCCTAGTATAGGATCATAATAAATAACATTATTTTTATTAGTAATCTTTTCAATAATTATGTAATGAAAATATTGTTCATTTTTTATTATTGATATTATTGGATTTTTAATTTTAAGCTTTTTAAAAGCTTCATTATCACCTTTCAGCACTTCTGATTGGATATTATGTTGTTTTAATAAATCTACAATATTAATTATTGAAATACCATTAGAATCATATATTGCTGTTTTTTTAATTAAAGAAATATCTAATCATTTATCATAAAAATATTTATATAGTGTTTGAACAACAAAAATACCACAGTCTAATTTTTCTATTTGATTTCTATATTGCATTATTTCCTTACTAATAAATCAATTGAAAATCAAATAGAAATAGTATAAAAATATTATATCATAATTTTAAATATAATTTAAAATTAAGTATATGTCTATAAATGAATCAATAATGAAAAGTGAAAAAATGAAGTTCTTAAACTTCATTTGCACTAGTAGAAGTGATTACCAAGAATTAAATCATAATAAATGAAAAAAAGCTATATTTCTAAATTGGCTATATTTATTTATTATTTTTCTTGTTATATTAATATCATTTATACCTTTATTTTACATTTCTGATACAGGTGAAAATTCAATAATGTCAAGTACAGTTATGGCTGTATTAAATATTGTTGTTTTAGTTTGTTTATCTTTGGATTATTTATTAAGATGGATTACATATCCTATAAGAATTAAAAATAACTCAATTAATCCTTTATTTTTCTTTATATTTACAAGTAGTAGCATTATGATGCTTGCTTCAATTTCTTCTGCTGTTTTATCTTGCTTAGTATCTTTTAGTCCTAATAATGTAGATTTATTAAAAACATCTAAAGCACTATCTGTTTTAAAAATATTTCGTTTTATTTTATTGTTAAATATAATTCCTTCTTTCAAAATTTTGACAGAAATATTTATTCGTAATAGAACAATTGTTTTAAATTTATTATTAGTTATAATTTCTCTTATTTTTATTTTTGCTCTTATTATTTTTTCTATTGAATTTACAGTAAATGAGAAAATTTCAAATTATAGTGATGCTTTATATTATTCTTTCATCACAGTTACAACTGTTGGTTTTGGTGATATTATATGTGTAACTAGTGAGGGTAAATTCTTAAGTGTTATTTTAGGAATCTTAGGATCTATTGCTTTTGCTATTCCTTTCGGGATTGTAGTGGGGGCTTTTAATACAAAAATAAAAGAAAAATATAAAAATATGGATAAAATAGACATCTATGCAACTACAACTATTTTTGAAAAAGCTGTTGTTAAATTAACTAGTAAAAATAGATTTAATTCTAAACTTAAAAAAGATAGTCTTTTTATTACATTAAAAATTAAATATAAATTTCCTAAAAATTCAGATTTATGAATTGAGATATTAAAATTATTAGGTAATATTGAAAATATTATTGACATTACTAATACAGAATTAGATGATTATACAATTATTAGCATAAAAGATAAAACAAAAATAAAACAAAAAGATTTATTTGATTTATTGAAGATTTGTAAAATAGATTTTCATATGCAAAATTAATTGTCGTTTTGTGCTTTGAAACCTTGCACTTTTTTATTTTTATAAAAACCACAGAATTTGCAAACTCTATGTTGTTCAATTTTTTCTGAACAATTTTTACATACTACTAAGTTTTGTAAGCTTAAAGAATCATGAGTTCTTCTTGCTCTTTTTCTTCTTTTCGATGTCTTTCTCTTTGGAACTATAGCCATATATTAATCTCCATTCTTATCTTAAATAATTATAATATTTATGATTTTTCAATTTTTTTCTTTATAAGATTTGTATATAAAATTATAAAACAATTTTAAATTTATTTTTGAGATTCTTCTTCTTTTTCTTTTTGTTGAGATTCAACTTCTATTTCTTTAGAATTTTGCTCTTGAGAATGTTTTATTTCATAAACAATATCAATGATTTCTTGATCTTTCATAGTTTCATATCCAGAAATTGATAGTGCTTGAGCCATTTCATTTAATTGTTCTCTACTTAAATTTTTTAATCTTTTATAGAAAGGATTGGTTTCTTTTGAGATATCACTATTAGTTGATTTAGTATTTTCAAATCCTCCAAAATTATTAGGAGTAAATGGATTAGATTCTTGATTTAATTCAGCTTGTTTCATTAAAATTTCTCTTGTTTCTACTCTAATAAAAATATTTCTAATTAAACTTATATTTCTTGAAATAAAGAATCATACAAAAATATATAAAAATGGCATAATGAAGTTTAAAACATATATTCATGATACTTTAAAATATTCTGCAATTTTTGGAGCTTGAATAATATATTGAATTCAACTGAAACTTCCATAAATCATTTGAATAAAAACAAAGATAGTAGCTAAAAAAGAAATATATTTTAATGATTTTAAATTAATACATTTATAAATTGAAAATGATAAATTAACTACAACAATAGCTGATATTGCAGCATCAACAACATTGTAAGCTAAAAGAGTTGATCAAGTTGCTTCAGGATTCATTTCCATTATTTGGGGCGAAGAAAAGAATTCTAAAATTCTTGGCTTATCTACACACTGACCAATAATTATTGCTATATTCAAAGTTAAAATGCATAACATAGCAATTAAAAAAACAAAGATTCAAGTAAAAAACAATTTTTTTTGCTTTTTTTCTCAAAGAAATTTTTTATTTTTATCTATGTATTTATCAATATCTATTAAATATAAACCTTTATTTAATTTGAAACTTTTAAGAGATTTTTTTTGCGACATACTTTTATTATATTTTAAAATTCATTTAATAATTTATTAAATTCATTTTCTTTTAATTTAAATTTTTCTTCTATTGATAATTTGCTTTGATCATGTGTTTTAGTTCCATCAAATAATAATAAATTAATATCTTTTAATCCAATGAATTTTAAAACATTAATTAAATAATCATCAAAAGCTGAAAATTCATATCAATTTTTATATGATCCTTGAGCCATAATTAACAAAATTTTTTTAGCCGGATCAACTAATCCAACACTTTTATTTTTTTCTTCATATTTATACTTAAATGTTTTGTTAGCTACTAAAATGTTGTCTAAAAAATTCTTTAGTAAAGGAGAAATTGTAAAATTAATCATTCCTGTACTAATAATTATTTTGTCTGAATTATTGATTAAATCAATATATCTTTGACTATCTTCATTTCAAAAGCTATCAAAATTATTTAAAGATAAAACTGTTTGTAATTTTTTTTCTTTATTTAAATCTAAAATTGTAATTTCATCATTAGGATGTTTTATTGAATATTCTTTAATAAATTTTTCCGAAGCATATTCGCTAACAGAAAAATCTTTTGATAAATAAGATTGAATAAATAGAATTTTACTCATTTTATTCTCCTTTCTTTGGAGGTTGAGGAATTGCAAATCTTTTATGATTAGTTTTTTGGATTTGTAGTTTTATTTTATCAATTATTTTTTGCTCTTTTAACATATTTTTATCATACATTTCATAAGCATCATAAGAAAAACCTAAATCTAATTCATCTTTTTGTTCTTTTCAAAATCCTGCTGAAGGAGCTTTATTTAAAATTGAACTAGGAACCCCAACCTCTTTTGCATACTTAAAAACTTCAGATTTATATAAGTGAACAATTGGTAATAAATCACAACCACCATCTCCTCATTTGGTGAAATAGCCCAAATAATATTCCGCTTTATTATCTGTTCCTAAAACTAAATAATTGTTTTCTTGAGCTATTGCATATAATGTTGTCATTCTCAATCTTGATTGAATATTGCCTTTTACTAAATCTAAATGAGGTTTTAATTTGCTTACTAATGAATGATATTCGTCATATAAATCAATAATTTGATGTTTTAAATCAAATTTGTGAACTAATTCTAATCCATCCTGAAGATCAAAATCTCTTTCTTTATTAATGGGCATCAATATACCTAAAGAAGAATTTGGAAAAGCTTGTTTGGCTAAATAAGCAACTAAAGCAGAATCAATACCTCCACTAACACCTACAACAACACCATTAGCATTAGCTTTTTTTACTTCATTTTTTATTCATTCAATTAAAACATTTAAATATTTCATGATTAACTAAAAATTTCTTTATATATTTCCATGTAATTTCTAACTGGAATAAATTTAATTGATTTTTTAACTTCATCAGCTACTTCTTCTAGATTTTTTTCATTATCTTTAGGAATGAATATTTTTTTTATTCCTAGTCTTAAAGCAGCTAAAGATTTTTCTTTTAATCCCCCTATAGGTAAAACTTTACCTCTAAGTGTAATTTCTCCAGTCATTCCAATATCGTGATATACAGGTTTTTGAGTTAAAGCTGAAATAATTGCTGTTGTAAAAGTAACACCAGCTGAAGGTCCATCTTTTGGTACAGCCCCTTCTGGTACATGGATTTGAATTGTAGATTCTTCAAAGTTAAAATCAATGTTAAATAATTTAGCATTAGATCTTACATAACCTAAAGCTACAGCTGCTGATTCTTGCATTACATCTTTTAGTTGACCTGTAATTTTTACTTCACCTTTACCTGGAAATGTTGTAACTTCAATTGGTAAGGTAGAACCACCATAAGATGTATAGGCAAGACCATTAACTACACCAATTCTTGGTTTATTATCTTTATCATCATCAGAGAATTTTTCAACTCCTAAGAATTTTTTGATTTTAGGAATATCAACAACAAATTCATCTTTGATTTCTTCTTCAACAATGCCTAAAGTGATTTTTCTAGCAATTTTATCTAATACTCTTTGAAGATTTCTTACACCCGCTTCCATTGTGTAATGTTTAATAATAAATTCTATTTCTTTATCACCTATTTTGAATTGATTTTTTGTTAATCCATTTTGCTTAATAACTTTTGCTACTAAATATTTTTTAGCAATATTTATTTTCTCAAATAAAGTATATGAAGATAATTCAATTAATTCGATCCGATCTAATAATGGTGCAGGAATGTCTTCGTAATAATTAGCTGTTGCAATAAATAATACTTTTGATAAGTCATATTCTATTTCTAAAAAGTGATCTTGAAAATTAGAATTTTGTTCTGGATCTAATACTTCTAATAAAGCTGATGAAGGATCTCCTTTAGTGCTTGAAGAACCTAATTTGTCAATTTCATCTAATAAAATAACTGGATTTGATACACCTGCTTTTTTAATTGCATTTATTATTTTCCCAGGCATAGCTCCAACATATGTTTTTCTATGTCCTCTAATTTCAGCTTCATCATTTACACCACCTAAAGATATTTTGACAAATTTTCTACCAATTGCTTCTGCTAGAGATTTAGCTATAGATGTTTTACCAACACCTGGAGGCCCTAATAAAGTAATAATAGGTGAAGTGTTTTCTTGAACTTTGTTTTGACCATATTCTTTTATAAATAGATTTTCATTGACTTCAGTATTAGGCATATCTGTTAAGCGATTATTTTTATATTTATCCGGGTGGACTTTTTGATTATTAATCATAACAGCCACAAATTCTATAATTCTTTCTTTAACATCTTTTAATCCATAATGTTGTTCATTAAGTATTTTTTTAACTTTTTTAATATTCAATTCTTCAATAGATGTTCTTCTTCAAGGCAATTGAGTTAAAAGATCAATATAGTTTCTTGTAATGTTGGCATCTGGCGAAGAAGACATCATAGATTTTAATTTGGCTTTTTCTTTTTTAATTGCTAATTTTACTTCTTCAGGATATATTTTGCTTAATTGTTTATCTTCTAAAATTTTTTCTATTTTGTCATCTTCAACACTATCTTCACCTAATAAATTTCTAGTTACTTTTAATCTTTCTCTTAATAAAAATTCTTTATTTTGTTTATCTAAAGATTTCTTTAACTCTGTTTCAATTTCACGATCTACTTCTTTTGTTGCTTCTAAACCTTCTACAAGCTCATCAATTATGGTTCATAATATATCTATTTTTCCATTAATAGTTTTTTGGTTGAAGTAGATGTAGACAAATTTCATTGGAATAGCAAAAGAAGAAATAACCAAATTTAAGTTATGTAAATTCAATAAATCTTCTTTTGAAAAATTTGGTAATGAATTTTTTAAAAATATCTTTTTAAATTGTTCATTTTTTAAAAAGAATTTGTGTGAGATTGCATCATATAATTGAGATAAATTTTTTTCAAATTTCTCTGTTTTTTTAATAACGGAAGATGTTTGAACCAATTTGAATGAAGCAATATAAGCATCATCATTTTTGTCAGATTCATCAAAAGTAATAATTTCCACTTTTTGCAGTGATTTTACTGTTATTCTTTGATTATTTCCGACAGCATCAACTCTAACGATTTCTACTAATACTCCATATTTACGCAAATCATTAATTGAAGAAATTTCTCTTTGTTCTGCATTTTTTTGAGGTATTAAAACCATTTGCATTCCAAAAGCTTTTTGTGATATTTCTACTGATTTTTTAGATCTTTCTCTTCCTACTTCTATATAATCAGTAAGACCTTCTAAAATAATCACATCTCTTGTAGGAATAAAAGGATATATTTGACCTTTAACATTATTCTTAGATTTGTCTTTAGATTTTTTAGAATCCATAATTACACCGCCTTTTATTCAATAAGATTTATTATAACATAATAATATTTAAAAATTAGCAACTTTTACATTTAAGTGCTAAATATAAAATTGTTATAGTTGTTGGATTTTTTCTTTAATATTCTTTAAAGCATCTTTGACAGTTTCATTAATTTTTAATTGGTAATCTATTTTTTCTATTGATGACATAACAGTAGAATGATCACGATCTTTAAAAAGCTTACCAATTTCTTTATAAGTTAAATTAGTTATATTTCTTATCATTCACATAGAAATATGCCTTGCTAAAACAATTTCTTGCCTTCTTGATTTTCCTTGAATTTCTGATTTAGATAATTTGTAATATTTTGCAATAATATCGATTATTTTTTCTGGAGTGATTGATCTATTTTCTTTGGAAATAGTTGAAAACATTTGAGAAACAATATTATATGTATATTTAATATTTTGAATATTTTTTTGCTTATTTCATTCAATTTTATTAATTGCTCCTTCTAAAGTCCTAATTGATGTTGCATGATTTCTAACAATAAATTTAATTGCTTCAGATTCTCAATCTTTGGGATTAATATTATGCTTTAATAATTTTTGTTCAAATATTTTCATTAAATCATTAAGAGAAGGGCGGTAAATTTCTTGAGTTATTCCACCCTGAAATCTTGTAATAAATCTTTCTTCAAAACCTCCTAATAATTCTGGGTTTTTATCTGAAACAATAACAATTTGTTTTTTTTGTTCAATATTATAGTTAATAATATTAAATAAAATATTTAATGTTGCTGTTTTAGAACCAAAAATTTGAATATCATCAAATAATAAAACATCAAAGTTTTTATAATATTCCACAATTTCTGCTAATTTGTTTTGATCTGAATTTATTAAAAAAGTTGTAACTTTTTTAATAAATTGATCAGGATTTATATAACAAACATTGTAGTTAGATTTTGCTAATTCATTACCTACAGCATGCAAGAAATGAGTTTTACCCATACCTGATGAAGAATAAATAAATATTGGATTGTAAGTTGCTTTAGTTTGAGAAATAATATTTTTACCTAATAAAATAACATCTTTATTAAATTCAGCTTCTACATAATCCTCTCATAAAAAATTCTTATTTAAATTTGAATTTTTATGAAGAGAAAGTATTTTGTCATTTTTAATTTGTGTTCCTAGTTCTTCCCTAGATGTAATAACAGGATCAGAATTAATACCAAAAACGTATTGCATTGCTTCAATAATATTTAAATTAAAATTTTTTTTTATATATTTTGCATCATTGACTGTTGGTAAAATAAAATATACTTTTTTATCATTATTAGAAGATGGAGCTACTTTAGCACTTTTATAAAAAGAATTATATGTTTGGTCATCAGAAACTTCTTTTAATTTTTTCAACACTAATTCTGTATTTAAATTGTCAATGATTAAACTCATAGTTATTATTGTATCAAATATAGTTTTCCACGTAGGAAAAATATAAAAAATTACAAAATAAAATATTTATATATTTTTTTT